>JAJFTK010000073.1 GCA_021372945.1 Planctomycetaceae bacterium
ATTCTCTTATTAAAGAACGTTAGTACTGTTATATCGCTTGCAAGTTAAGATACAAGGGCAGGCATGGAAGCCTGCCTCTACATAAATGGCAACAGCCCACATGCGCAGTGCAGGCTGGAAGCCTGCGTTCCATTAAGGATGGGGTCGAAGCCTGATCGTACAAATAGCGCCCCAGTCAACGGGGAAATTTGCGGACCAGGCCGACGACGATGGCCTGGATGCGGCAATCACGGGAGAGGATGGGTTTAAAGGCATCGTTGGCCGGCTGGAGGCGGACAGCGCTGCTGTCGAGGTAAAAGCGTTTTAGCGTGGCGTTTTGACCATCTGCGAGAAGAGCGATTACGAGCTGGCCGTTTTGCGCCGTCTGAGCGTGGCGGCAGATGACGACATCACCATCGTGGATGCCGGCATCGACCATGCTTTGGCCGCAGACCTGCAGGGCGAACAGCTCATCGGACGGGCCGAAGTGATCCGTAATGGAAAACGGGGTTCGTTCCTCGATGGCGTCGATGCCATAGCCGGCCGAGACCCTTCCGGCCAAGACGAGCGAGTTGGCCTGGGCCGCGTTTGGGGCAGCAAAGGAGTCATTTCCGGCATTCTCTTCGAGCGAACGGGAATGCTCAAGCAGTCTTTCGCCGGCAGGCGTCAGCCTCAAAGAGCGAGCCCTGCCGGTGGATTGCCTCAGCAGGTTTTTTTCGCGCAGTGCGGCGATGTGCTCGAAGGCGGTGGCCCGGCTTAGATTCAGGGCCTGTGCCAGTTCGCCAATCGTTGCTGAATAGCAGTGACTGGCCTGCAGGCGTCCAATTTGCTTTAATACGCGGAGTTGTCGTGGGCTGATCTGCATCGGGCCCTGCGATAGGCGGCTTTTCATCCGACTGTCTCTCCTGTGGGGGCGAAAAGAAAATTGCGTTGTTCTGTTCGATGGGCGGCAGGGCGCAGGCGATCTCGGTGAGGATCTCGGGCTGCACGGCCGCTCCGATGACTTCGGCGATCAGGTTCAAAACTTTTCCAATGGGCGAAATACCGGGCAGGGCGTCCAGGGCATGTTTTTGGGAATCCCACTCGGCGACGAAATCTCCGCCGGGGCCGAACTTGCATAACGGAACATCCATGTTTTTGTTGAAGCGATCCATAATAGCTTTCCCGTTAGTTTTTTCATAGCGGTCTGGCCGCGAAAGTTCTTATCGGCAAACCGGGCCAAAAAAACCAGACAAAAACCGAACACGATACAAGAAAAACATCTCCTGTTCGTAACTCGCGTGAATAAACCCGGTTACGAAATCCGTGCGTTTGCGGAAAAATCTATTCGACCTTTAAACTTTCCCATACGGATTTGATGATCACCTGGACGCCGGCGGCAGCCGAAGCGGCAAACAGGCAAATCGTTGGGGCGGATGGCTTGTTCAGCGGATAAACTCTGACCGCCTGCCAGAGGCGGCTATCCTGCTCGGCCTAGACACTGTTCTTCTCATAACGGGGCTGCAAGGCCCTTTTTGTTGCGCAGGTGTGACTTTCAAGAATTTGCATGCCGGCAGGATGCCAGCGGTACCGAGAAGGTACCCCCTCCCGGCTTCGCCGGACTCCCCATTGTCAGGGGGAGAGTATTACGCAAAAAAAGACCGCCCGTACTTCGCAGAAGGAGGAGGAAGTCGGTGAACTTCCCAGGGCTACTGAAGTGACGGGCGGCAGAAGGAGCTTTGTTAACTCAATACCGCTAATCCGGGCATTGGTAAAGAACCTGATTACTCATAAGAGTATATCCGGATAGGAAGATTATGCAAGAAGAAAATTGGCAAAAATAAATTTTTAGCCTTGGTTATACATGGGTGTTGCTCCCGGCTAGAAAAGGAGTCAAAGTGTCCTAATAAGCTCATCTTTCTCAAACCTGTAATCAGGCAATTTGAGTGCCAGCTCATCCAGAAATCTCCTGCCATCCTCCCAGTAGCCGGCTGTAGGCTTCAGTTCGGGACAGAGATCACAAAAGTAGGCGTTCTGAGCCTCCATGAGCACCTCACGCAGGTACTTGCTCGTCATAGAGGCCAGGCAAACGGGAAAGTACTTCAGATCGGCCTTGATGCAGAAGTGAATGCGGATGGACTTGGGGCCATACTGGAGGTCATAGCAGCTCATTTTTTCGTCCTGGCGGATGACCGAGAGCGAGACGCCGGGGAACATGCGAAGCAGTTCCTGGTGGTAGTTGATTCTTCCGCCCTGACGGTCCACGATGACGTGGACGGGCTGGTCGAAGCGGCAATAGTCGCGCAGGGCACTGAGGATGAGTGTACAGAGCTCGGTAAAGAGCACACGGCTCTTATTGCGGACCTGCTGCACCTTAGCGTTAAAGTAGATCACATCGAGGCAGCGGCTTTGTATCGAAAGCAGTTTTATCTGTTTTGCCAATAAAGATTTGCCAAGCACAGACGAAGCCAGGTCCACATCGGCCCGGTCGTGGCCAAGGGGCTGATCGCCGAGTTTGTTATACCATTTATATGCTGCAATGCGTTGGGCGGCGGCGTTGTCCAGGCAGTCGAGGAGGTCATGGGCGGTCCGCGGCGAAGATGGGGCGGCCTGGAGCGCGTGCAGACAAGCCAGCACCGTCCTTCGCAGGTGCCCAACTCCGGCGGCAGGGGTATAAGCCTTCTTGCTGTCTGTGACCAGGAGCCTGCCGGAGAGTCTTTGTTTCGTCCCGGCTACGGCGGGCTTAAGCAGTTTCCACAGGTCCGAACGCAGATGTTCTTCCGGCAGTTCGAAAACCACACTGGAAACCACCAGGGGCCCCAACAGGGGGCCGTAACCGGCTTCATCTATTCCTATCAGTAAGGCCACAGGAAGAAAATCCTAAATACTAAACCCTAAATACAAAACAAATCTAAATGTCGAAACAGTCAAATACCAAAACTAATATCAGTCCCTGGACTTTACGACAACATCGGGTTTTCGAATGTACAGCGGCGTCAGGGCAATCGGATCGGCAAAGACGCTGGAATCGGATTTGAGGGCGGCCAGGCGAAACATATTGGCGGCCTGCGGCGGCCAATAGGCCGGATCAAGAAAACTGATAAACGCCGCCTCGAACCTGGATTTGTGGTAAACAAGGGCCTCTCCCAGCATAAATACGCGGGTATTCAGTAATCGCAGTTCATCCAGGATCTGTTCGGTCGTGAGCATTCGCGTGTCCTGGGATTTGACCCAATCCGAGCCGCAGCGGCGGTAGGCGGCGGCGTAAAAGTAGTCCTTTTTGGCATCCAGCACCACGGCGATGCAGTTGAGGTCCTGACCGAAAGCCTGCATATATCGGGAGGCGTTCTCGGCGGTCACGTCGAGGGAATCCAAGGCGATAAGCTCGGTATTCAAGGCCAAATGGAACATCTTGGCGGCTGTTACGGCGATGCGAAGTCCGGTAAAACTGCCGGGACCCACGGTAATGCAGACCTGGCCAATGTCGGCCGCTGTCGCTCCGGCATGGCCGAGCAGGCTTTCGATCGAGGGAAACAGTTCGGCGCTGTGTCTTATCAGCCCTGAAAACGGCTGTTGAGCGATAACGGCCCCGTCTCTGCCGATCGCGACCGAACCGGTCCTGCCGGAGGTTTCGATGGCCAATGTCAAAGGTGAATTATTCACGGCTTTCCCAGAAAAACTATATAAATCAGGAAATATCGGTCGAAGATACTAACCACAACATGCTGTAAAAACAAGACATTGGGCACAACTTTGCGTTTTTTTTCGCTTGCATTAGTATTCTGCAAGCTATACACTTACAAAACTTGCGATTCACTAATTGGGTAGGTGAGTCTCTTTTTTCGGAATCATAAATATCTATATTTCGGCGCCGTATGTGGAGGTATGCTGTGGAGAAGAATGTATTCTCTCGTAGTCGTAGGTCCATTCAATTTTTGGCATTGTTCGTAGTTTTCGGCATTTTCAGCAGTTTTGTCGCGGCCCAGCCGGCCAGTATCGATGAAGCCAAGAAAGCAAAGATCGATACGACCATCCGGGTGGCCCAGGAATACATCAATCGTGGGATGTATCCGCAGGCCCAGATGCAGCTTCAAAATCTTCAATCCTCCGACGAGTACACTGCCTATCTTTCCGAAAGTCAAACCGCAAAAATCAACGAACTTCTCAGCCAGATCCAACAAACCGAAGCCGAGCGTCAGCAGCTTGAGGCCAGGATGCAGCAAGGCGAGCAGTTGATGGCGGAAGGCAAGTACCAGCAAGCCGCGGACGTGCTGGCCTCAATCAAGGACAGCCCCTACGCCACCGAACAGCAGAGACAGATGATCGCCCAATCCCACCAAAATGCCCTGGCCAGCCTGGGCTCCGAGCAGCAGAGATGGCAGGCGCTCTATGATCAGAGCGTTGCGGCTCTCCAAGAGGGGCGCGTTGAGGATGCCCGTCAGGGGTTCGTGCAGGTGGCCGGTTCGGGCTACATGGTCCAGGGGGCCAAGAGCCCTGAGGATTACATCCTGAGCATCGATCAGCAAACGGCCGCGAGCGTTCAGAGCGTGCCGCCGGCGGACCAGGAGATCGAACCGACGGACCTGCTTGCAGGCACCGCTACGCCTACGCCGCCGCCTGCGGAGGGTCAGACGCCGCAGCAGGAGCGTTCCTATCTGGAGGTGGTGCGGCTGCAGCGGGCGATCCAGTTGGATTACACCCGCGCGGTCGTTGCCGACGCGATCCAGAAGGCACAGCAGGCGCTGGACAATAAGCAATTCGAACAGGCCAGACAATCGCTGCGCCGGGCGTTTTCAACCATCGAGAGCAACAAGATGCTGCTGGAGGACGCTCTTTACAATGAATACAAGAGCCAACTGACCAATCTTGAACAACAGGTCAACGAGGCCGAGCAGGCGTACGAACGGCAAAGCGAGGCCGAGCGTCAGCAGCAAGCCGATCAACTGACGGCCGAGATCCGTCAGAACATGGAAACGCAGCGCGCAGAGGCGGTCAAGAATTATATGGACCGGGCCTATGCATTCATTGACGAACTGCGGTTTGAAGAGGCGCTGGGTCAATTGGAGCAGTTGCTGGCGATCGACCCGCTGAACCAGCAGGCGCTGATGCTGAAGCGTTCGCTGGAACATAATGTACGCTATATCGAACAGCGCGGCATCCAGGAAGATGCCAACCGGGAAGAACTCAAGCTGCTGCTGCAGGCGGACCGCAGCTCGATCCCGTTCTCGGGGGAGATGAATTACCCGCAGAATTGGAAGGAGATCGCGGCGCGTCGCGATGAATTGCTCAAATCGGGGATGAACCCGGCGGACGTGGCGGTCAATGAACTGCTCAGTAAGACGGTCGACCTGTCCGGGTTGACCGAATCGACCACGTTCAATGAAGCGATCGAGATGCTTCGCGCGTCGGTGGATCCGCCGCTGACGATCATCGTGTATTGGAAGGACCTGGCGGATAATGCCTTCATCGAGAAGGATACCGAGATCAACATGAGCGGCGAAGGCATGAACCGCGTGGTCCTGCGGACGGCGCTGGAAAGCCTGCTTGAGGCGATCAGCAGCGGCGGTTTCGCGACCGTAAGCTACGTCGTCACCGAGGGCGTCATCAAGATCGCCACTGAAGATTATCTGCCGACAAATTTCCGCACGGAAATCTATGATGTTGCCGACCTCCTAAACCCGCCGGCCAATTTTGATGAAGACTACAGCAGCCAGGGCGGCATGGGCGGCCAGGGCGGCGGTATGGGTGGCGGCATGGGCGGGGGCATGGGCGGCGGCATGATGGGCGGCGGTATGGGCGGCGGCATGATGGGCGGCGGCATGGGCGGCGGCATGATGGGCGGCATGGGTGGCGGCATGGGCGGCGGCATGGGCGGGGGTATGGGCGGGGGTATGGGCGGCGGCATGATGGGCGGCGGCAGCCAGGGAGTTGGCAACTGGCGTTCGATGTACCGCGCCTATATGCTCATCTGGACGATCCAACAGACGGTCAAACCCGATACCTGGTATGACGAGGGCGGCGAAGGCCGTATCGACCAGTTCAGCGAAAGCAAGCTGGTAATCTTCCAGACGCCTGAGGTGCACGCGCAGATCCGCGAGTTGCTTGACCTGCTGCGCGAAGGGCTTGGCGAGCAGATCGCCATTGAGGCTCGGTTCCTGCTGGTGGATGAGAATTTCCTTGAAGATATCGGATTGGACGTTGACGTTCAAAAGCTTCATCTCGGCGGCAATTTCGGAGATGAAAACGGAGATATTTCCATTTCGCAGAGTTCCGATTTGCAAACAACGCCTTCGCCCAGCAGCAATATTTCAAGCTCGCTGCCCGGCGGAGCGGCGTTCAGCAACGACGCGTTGAATACCACGATCAATTACAACGATATTGACGACCTGCAGGTGAGCATCATTCTTCGCGCCACGCAGGCACACGCCAATTCCAAACAATTGTCGGCGCCGAGGGCAGTGGTGCTCAACGGCGAATCGGCGACCATGCGTGTGCAAACGACGCGCCGCATCAAGTCCGGCAGCGAGTATAACAGCGAAACCCTGGCCCTCGGTGACGGGACGTCGCAGGTGGTCAGTTGGTTCGATACGGAAACCGAAGACATCGACACAGGGATTCAGCTTTCGATCACGCCGGTGATCATGGCCGACAAGAAGTATGTGCTGCTGCGTATCACGGCTTACCTGATTGACCTGCTTTCAACCACGGATGCCGTGGCGCTCGGGTTTAATCCGCGAACGGGCGCGCCGGCCAACGATACCTATCAACTGCCGACCACCCAGGTCAGTTCGATCCAGACGCGCGTTACCGTGCCCGATCGCGGCACTGTGCTGATGGGCGGCCTGACGCTTACGGCGGAACGCGATCTCGAGTCGGGCGTGCCTGTTTTGAGCAAGGTCCCCGTCTTGGGCCGTTTCTTTTCCAATCGAAGCACGGTCAAGGACAAGCAGATCCTGCTGATCATGGTCAAGCCTTCGATCCTGCTTAAGGCAGAGCAGGAGGCCGACGCGGTTGCGGCGATGGAGCAATAGGCAGCCGCAGATTACACTGATTATTGGATTACAAATAGAAAAAGGATTCGCCTGAGGCGAATCCTTTTTTTTTAAAAACTCAAGGCGCTAATTGAGGCAATTTGCAAATACGTATCGGGTCACTTACGTTTCCCGCTAGGATGCAAAGAGCACTTTCATCCGTTCGTAGCCCAGGTAGGCCAGCAGATGGTCCAGGATGACTATCGCGGTATAATTCTCGGCGACGGGCCAGATGCGGGCGACGATCGTGGGGTCGCGCCGAGTAATGGCCTCGAGCTTTTTGTTTTCGAGCGTGTATTTGTCAATCGTGTGCTGCTGCTTGTCGATGGTGGGCGTAGGCTTGATTGCCAGCCGCACGATGATGTCCTGGCCGGTCGATAGGCCGCCGGTGATGCCGCCGGCGTTGTTTGAGTCAAATATAACGCGGCCGTTTTCAGAATGCATCTGGTCGTTGCTCCGCGAGCCGGTCATGTCCTTGACGGCAAATCCGGCACCGACCTCGACGCCCTTGACGGCGCCGATACCGAGCATTCGGCCCAGCTCGGCGTCGAGCTTACAGAATACCGGTTCGCCCAGCCCGACGGGAGCGCCGGTCACGATGACTTCGACGACGCCGCCGGAGGAGTCGCCCGTTTTGGTGATGTTGCTGCAGGCGGCCAGCATCTCCTCGGCCGCATCGAAGTCCGGGCAATTAATGACATGATGCACATCATACTTCCGCCGAATGTAGGGGCCGGACATTTTCGGGGCCTTGGCGCGAATGTCATCGATCTGCTTTTCGACCTGGGCCAGCACGGCCATCTTTTCCAGGAAACGCATCTGGGCTGTCAGTTTTCCTTTAACGAAGAGTTCCTGGTAGAACGGGTCGAGGTCTCGCCGCATCTGCTTGTACTTGCCGGTATGCTCGAAAATCTTTTTGGAATCCATTTCCGGGCAGCGGACGCCGGCGGCTTCCTTGACATAGGAGAAAACCTCGATGCCGAAGGCCTTGAGGATCTTCTTGGCGATATAGCCGCCCGCGACGATCGTAGAGGTATAGCGGCCGCTGAAGATGCCGGCGCCGATCGCATCATCGTCGGGACCGTACTTGACGAATGAGGCATACGAAGCGTGGCCCGGACGCGGGGTGCGGTTGGTGTCCTGGTACTGCTTGATATGGATAAAATGACGGTCCAGATTGGGGATCAGTACGGTGATCGGCGTGCCGTTGGTGTGATTGGCGTTATGGGCATTTTCGACCGTATCGGCGGCGTTGAGGCCGGTGTAAACCACTGGAATATCGGGTTCCTTGCGGGGGCTGGAAAGTTCATCGGCCCCCGGTTTTCGCAGGAGCAGGTCGCCGTAGATATCCTGCTCGGTGACAAGCATTCCCGGCGGGGCGCCCTGGATGACGGCTGTAAGGCCTTCCTGGTAGGAACCGCCGGCGACGGTGAGCTGAAAAAAACGTCCTATGTGGCAGCCGATCATTTTGAACCTTTCTTCTGAAGGTTAATGTTTCTATGAAAAATAACGTATCGGCCGCCAATATGCAAGTTCTAAGAAGCAGTTGGCGCGCGAGGTTTGGCAAAATTCTGACTTGTGCGGCCCCAAGGGTTCGCTATAATCCTGCCGTTCGCTGCCGGCCGGTTTGACCTGGCCGGGACCGAAATTCACGTTTAAACGAAAGACTGGTAGGATGACCGAAAAACGGTTTGATATTGAAGGCAAGCAAGTGATCCTGCATACGCAAGGGGGCATTTGCACGACGCCCAGTGAATTGCTCAATAGTGACGTGTTCCGGCAGGTCGTCGGGCTGTACTGCAAATCCTGCCAAAGGAAGGATGCCCCGCAATGGAGCGTTCTCAAGAGCGTTTTTGACGAAGAGGACTGCGGCGACGCCATCACCGACCTGCTGATCCAATTGGCGGACCTGACGTTGGCCGAGGTGGTCAGCACCAACCGGCAATTTGAAGCCCTGCTGGAAAAACCTAACAGGGTGGCGCTGCACGAGTTTGTGGAAGGGCTGTACGACTTCTGGCGGGCGTTCGATCGGTTCATGGTTCTGCACAGCGAGCCGGGCAAAAGCAGCTTTGACCGCCGGCCCTATCGCTCGTTCAACGTCACGGTGGAAACGCTGACGCACATCGTGCGCGGCACGTATCGCGACATTTGCGAAAATATCACGGGCGACCATCCCCGGATCTACCGGCAGGTCTTTGCCGGCTGCGATGTGGGGCTCATCGCGGTTCCCAAGGCAACGCACATGCCGGCGGTTTACGCGGCGGCGGTGGGCAATCTGCCGTTCATTCGGCACGTGTGGATCGCGCCGCCGATGATCATTGACCCGCCGATGAATAAGCGCGCCGGCGAGTTTAAGAAGGTCGATACGAACCCGCTGGAAGGATTGAAACTGGACAAGGACCGTTGGCTGTGCTACCCGGCGCAGGTAGGGTCGCTGGTGATCTTTGTTTATTTTTACCAGCAGCAGATCGACCTGGGGTGCAGCCTGGCCAACCTGTTCGAACTGGCCAGCGACGAACAGATCGCCAAAGGGCCCGATGCGATCTTTTGTTTCGGCCTCGACCCGCAGCAGATGCAGCGCTGGCAGGACAACCCAACTGTTTTTTATGATGACACGGAAAACGAATTCCTTGCGGCGGCGGTCCCCAACACGCCCGAATTTGCGTATTTCGGGTACGTCAAAAAAATGGTGCTGACGCTGCACAATATCGTGATGATGAAGCGAGGGCGGATGCCTTATCACGGGGCGATGGTGCGGATCTCGCTGAAGAACGGTAAGAGCGCCAATCTCGTGCTCATCGGCGATACGGCGGCGGGCAAATCCGAGACGCTGGAGGCGCTGCGGCTTTTGGGAGGCGAGCAGATTCGCGAACTGAGGATCGTGGCCGATGACATGGGCTCGTTCGATATTGGGCCGGACGGGCGAGTCCATGGTTATGGCACGGAGATCGGGGCGTTTATCCGGCTGGACGATTTGCAGACGGGATATGCGTTCGAACAGCTTGACCGCTCGATCATCATGAGTCCGCAGAAGGTCAACGCCCGCGTGGTCCTTCCGGTGACGACGCTGGAGCAGGTGCTGCACGGTTATCCGATCGATATCCTGCTTTACGCCAATAATTACGAACAGGTTGACCAGGACCATCCGGTGATCGAGTTCTTTAATTCGGCCCAAGCCGCGTTGAAGGTGTTCCGCGAGGGCGCCAGCATGGCCAAGGGCACGACGACCTCGACGGGGCTTGGGCATAATTACTTCGCGAATATTTTCGGACCGCCGCAATACCGCGAGCTGCATGAGAAATTGGCGCAGAAGGTGTTCACGAAGGCGTTTGAATCCGGTGTGCGGGTCGGCCAGATGCGCTCGCGTCTGGGGATCCCCGGATACGAGGCATCCGGCCCCAAGGCGGTGGCCGAAGAACTCTTCAGACTGATCGCGGGAAGCTAAACCACCCGCCGTCGCCACGGCTATGGCGGGCAGGCAGATTACACTGATTGCACAAATTAGTTTTCAAGATCGAAAAACAGCACAGGCCGGGCATGTCCCGGCCTCTTTTCATGCCGCAAACTTGACAAAATGGGATATTGGAAGTATAATGTCCTATATTCTTAATGGGAGGTTGTTTTGTTTTTTGGAGAGGCGATGAAACGACATCAAGCGTTCAGTCACGTGCGTGCATTGGGTGTTCTGCTGGTCACTTCCATTTTGTCGATGGGCATTCTTGCTGGTGGAGCGGAGTACTTTGTGAGCCCGACCGGCAGCGACACGACCGGCAATGGTTCGATTAACTTGCCCTACAAGACGATCGGCAAGGCGGTGCAAATGGTTTCTGCCGGAGGAACTATTTATCTTCGCGCCGGTCAGCACGACTACATCTCAACCATTTCGCTTTCCAAGAACGGCACGTCGGTCCTGCCGATCACTCTGCAAGGCTACCAGGACGAGGACGTGGTCCTGGATTTTACAGGACAGCCGACAAGCAGCGGCTCACGAGGGGTCGACATCGGCGGCAGCTATTGGCATTTGAACAATTTTACCGTTCAGTATGCCGGCGATAATGGCGTTTATGTGGACGGGGCGCACAATACCGTTGAGCGAATCGTCTCGCGGTGGAACGAAGATTCGGGGATTCAATTGCACACGGGAGCGGCCTACAACCTCGTGCTCAATTGCGATTCCTACGAGAATTATGACCTCAATAATGAGAAGCGCGGAGAGAATGCCGACGGTTTCGCGGCCAAGTTCGGGCTTGGGCTGGGCAACGTGATTCGCGGCTGCCGGTCGTGGGGCAATTCGGATGACGGCTTTGATTGCTGGAATCAGAATGTAGGAGAAGTCAACGGCGTAACAATGGAATATTGCGTCGCCTTCCGCAATGGCATTGACCTTTGGGGTGGAGCTACGCCGTTTGATGGTGACGGCAATGGGTTCAAGCTGGGACAATCTTATGGCGCTCACGTTTTGACTAATTGCATTGCCTATAACAATCCGCATCATGGAATTGATCTGAACGGAAACACGACCGGAGTCACGATCTACAATTGCACCTGCGTAGGAAATTCGGGCCTCAACTTTCGGTTCAATATAAACTCAAGCGTTCATGTACTTCGCAATAACCTGTCGCACAATGGTTTAGTGACTATATATGATCAGATCGACGACGCGTATAACTCGTGGAACGGATTTACGGTGAGCAGCGCGGATTTTGTGAGCCTGGATCCGAGTGCGTTCGAAGGGCCGCGGCAGGCGAACGGCGATTTGCCGAAGGCCAGTTACCTGAGGCTTGCGGCCACCACCGGATTGATCGACGCGGGAACGAATGTGGGATTGGAGTTCGAAGGGGCTGCGCCGGACCTGGGCGCGTTTGAATGGCTTGCAGGCGATTGCTGTCAGTCCGATGGCGACGTTGACCTTGACGACGTGCTGTGCTTTGCGGCCGCGTGGCTGCAAGCCGGATGCGGGCTGTGCAGCGGTGCGGACTTTGATGCCAGCGGCAGAGTAAACATCGTCGATTTCGCGATGCTTGCCGAGAATTGGATGTGAGCGATTCCGTAAGCGGCTTTGGAAACTTCAAGATTTGGTCAGGAAGAAGTCAGCACCAAGCTGCATCATCAGGTTCGTGTATTCGGGGAAGGTGACATCCATGGCTTCAGCGGTTTCAATGTCGAGTGTGCCATCCAGGGCCATGCCTGCCAGACTCAGCGCCATGACAATGCGATGATCGTGCCAGCCGTGCACAACCGTTGGTCTCAGATCGCGGCCTTCGTGGCCGTGGACGACTAAACCATCGGTCAATTCCTCCACATCGGCGCCGAGTTTTTTCAATTCAGCGGCCATGCAGGCGATGCGGTCGGTTTCCTTTTTGCGTGCCTGCGGCACATTGAGAAGACGCGTTGGGCCCTTGGCAAACGCGGCCGTCACGGCCATCGCCGGCAGGGCGTCGGGCGTGCGATTCATGTCGATATCAATGCCGCGAAGCGGCGACTTGCGAACCCGAATGCCTGCGGCGGTTTCCGTGATCTTAGCGCCCATGGCCTTGAGGTAATCGACAACGGCCTTGTCAGGCTGTCTGTCGTTGAAGTCGAGGCCCTGGATGGTGACGTCGCGGCCGACCAGGGCCGCGGCGCAAAGAAAGAATGTCGCACTTGAAAAATCCGCGGGGATCGCCCGGTCGAAAGGCTGGTAACTTTGACCGCCGGCGATGCGGAAATGATCCATCTTCTTGCTTGCCTGGCACTGAATGCCTTGCTTACGCAGCCAATCAAGGGTCATGCGGGCATAATCGGGCTCATACAACAAGGGAACATGCAGTTCAGTATCGCCGGATGCAAGCGGACAGGCCAAAAGCAAACTGGATAAATACTGGCTAGTTTGGCATTCAATAGAGGTACTGCCGCCCTGCAATCTGCCGGAGATGACGACCGGCGGGCATTCGTTTTCTTTGATGGAGCGGGCGTTTGCACCGAGTTCATTGATTGCCTTTAATAACATACCGACGGGACGGTATTGAATTTGACTGTCGCCGGTGAGGTGTATTTCAGAGTCTGAGGAAGAAAGAGCGGCCGTACCGATGGCCAGGTTCATTGTCGTGCCGGAGTTTCCGGTATCAATTCGGATGTTCTTGCGGTCAATGCAGCCATTTAAACCGTCTATAGTCCAGAGCCTCGGATTTGATGTATCAATTTCGGCTCCGAATTGGCGGTAAGCCGAGACCGCGCTGAGGGTATCACTGGAGATCAGGGGGCTGCGGATGAGACTCTTGCCGTTGGCGAGCGAACCAATCACGACGGCCCGGATCGTGTGTGATTTGGAACCGGGAATTGCGGCAATGCCCGATAACTCTGATTTTTTTACTATTAGGAGCATACTTATCCTTAATTGTGGCGACCTCCTGTCAGAAGGCTAAGAGTATAGAATTTTTGAAAAAAGTGTAACAAAATTTTCTTTTTTTATCCCTTCTCAGAGGATTCTATTGTAAAATACGATTTCACTGAGAGTGGATGAGTTTAGGGTGTGGTCTGATAATCAGTGTTAATCTGGGGGTTTGAGGAAGGGCGGGAGGCCTGTTTGAGATTGACTTAAGTGGTCTCTTTTGATATATCTTAGCTAAACTCACCGATTGTATATTCCGATATGGTAAAGGAAAAAAGTCCCTATTGCTTTGGCGAGCATCAGGGGCGTGCTTTCTTTTACCTTAGCTGATCGGAATACAATAGATGAAAACGAAACTAAAAAGTTCGGAGAGTGGTGTTATGAGAAGGTCATTATTCATTCAAATCGCATGTCTTCTGTTTGTTTCATTTTCTATTCCCGCATCGGCGGTAAATTACGCGTCGCCGAAACTGCGTAACGTTGAAAAGGTGAAGACGCAGTTCGCCTCCGGCACATCGGCCAAGGTGATCGTTCTTCTGCACGAACCTGCTTCCATGCCGAAACCGAACTGGGCGGACAAAGCCTCAAAGGCCGCTTTTCAAACGGCTGTGAAATCGGCGCAGGACGCGGTGCTGGGATGCCTTAAGGGCAATCAGCATAAACTGCGTCATCGCTATCAGAATCTGGCGGCCTTCTCGTTGGAGGTTAGCGAGAGCGTGCTTGACGAACTGCTTGCGAATCCATCCGTGGCCAGTATTGAGCCGGCTCTGGAGGTGAAGAAGTTTTCTGCCCAGGGACTGCCGCTGATGAATGCCATGGGGTGGCGCGGCGTGTATGACGGCAAAGGCGTATCGATCGCGATCGTTGACGACGCGGTGGACTATACGCATCCGGCGCTGGGCGGCGGCGGTTTCCCGAATGCCAAGGTGATCGGTGGTTATGATTTTGGCAACAATGACGCGGACCCGGCTCCGGTGCTGCCGGACTTTCTGCAGGCACACGGCACGTGCGTGGCGGGCGTGGCCGCCGGCAGCAGCAGCGCCAGTTATTCCGATTTCATTGGCGGCGCCGCTCCAGGCGCCAAGATCTACGCGCTGAAATTCTCGGAAGATACGGCCGGCGGGCTTGTAAGCGACGGCGGCATTGCTGCCTGGGACTGGTGCATCACGCATCAATATGATGATGCGCAGAATCCGATCCTGGTGATCAGCAATAGCTGGGGAACCCCTGGTTTCCACACGGACAACGAGAACTATGCCGATGCGGTGGACCCTGTGACCGCGGCGGTGGCGGCTCGCTGCAGGGCCGCGGGGATCATCGTGGTCGTTGCCTCGGGCAACGAGTACACGAAGAGCGGCATTTCACTGCCGGCAGCCAACAGCAATACGATCGCGGTGGGAGCGGTGTCGGATTCGGCAGGCGTGACCGATCGGGGAACGGGCCGCGTGATCAACGAGGCGGGCGTCGTGATGCCGTACTCGAATTCGGGCCAGCTCCTGGATGTCCTGGCGCCGGCGGACTGCACTTTTGCGCCGGATATCGTGGGAACCAACGGATATACAACAAGTAACTGGGAGACGTGTTTTAGCGGGACCTCGTGCGCAACGCCTTATGCCTCCGGTATGATCGCCGTGCTGCAGCAGGCAGCCAAAGAGAACCTTGGCAGCTATCTGACCTACGACGAAGTGCTTGAGCTGTTTGAGATGTATGGCAAGCCGACGACCGACGCGGATAACGGCATTACGCGGCCGCTCATCGACCTTGGCGCGGCAATGGAGAGTTTGACGCGCGACCGGGAAGCCCCGAAGCCGGATCCCATGGAGTGGGAGATCGAACCAACGGCCACGGGTCTTCAGCAGGTTGTCATGCAGGCCAAGAAGGCCACCGATGGCAGCGGCGTCGAATACCGGTTTGACTGCATTGAGAATAATACATTCGACAGTCCGTGGCAGACGAGCGCGTTTTACCAGGTCAACGGAACGCCGGGAACCACCTATACGTTTACGGTGACCGCCAGGGACCAGTCCGTGTATCGTAATGTCACCCAAGCTTCGGCCCCGGGCTCGACCACGACAGCCTTGGGCTATGATAACCTGCCTCCAGCGCCGAACCAGAGCTACTGGGCAACCGCGCCGCACCAGGTCACCCTGTATCGCAAGCTCTACATGGCGATGCAGATCTCGCCATCCTACGATGAAAATGGCGTCGAGTATTTCTTTGACTGCATCTACGCGGCCGACAATAGGGGCGAAACCCCCATTATTCTGGACGCGGATCAATACGATAGCGGATGGATCGCCACGAGCGATTACAGGGTCCAGGTCGAGCAGGCGGAAAACCATGAATATGTGTTCCAGGCCTATGCGCGGCAAAAGGACCGCAATCCATTGGAACCGGAATCCACGTACCTGACCTTGAAGACACCGCCTCGCGGCGGCTCGACAGGCTCGCGTCCGCGGACACTGGAAGTGCCCTATCCTTATTACAGCATCCAGGATGCGATCGACAGCGCCAATAACGGCGATACCGTGGTCGTGCACCCCGGGACCTATGGGGAAACCAATATCGATTTTGGCGGCAAGGCCATCGTCGTGCGCAGTGTCAATCCGTCCGATCCCGAGATCGTGGCATCCACGGTGATCGATCCTTCGCTTGCCGAGGATCGTGGGCCAATGGACGCCAACCGTGCCTTTGTCTTCCAGTCGGCCGAACAACGCAGTTCTGTAGTGGACGGCTTTACCATTCAGAACGGCTCGGCGATCAAAAGCCCCACCACGGTCCCTGCTCCGTCAGCCGACCCGAACGGCGCTGATGCGTTCGGCGGCGCTATCGCAATCTTTGGGTCCAGCCCGACGATCGCCGATTGCGTGATTCTCAATTGCTCAGCGTGGGGCCAGTACGGAAATGACGGAAGAGCAGGAAACGCGGCGGCTGATCCTAATGGTCAGAACGGCGGCCATGGCGGCGACGCTTACGGCGGCGCCATTTACTGCGACGACGACAGTTCCCCTTTGATCCTGCTTTGCAGGATCGACGGCAGTTTTGCCCGCGGCGGTGATGCGGGCATCGGCGGCAACGGCGCTAACGGCAATGCAGGACAGGACGGTGAGGATGGCAGCGCCGGTGAACCGGGAATGAACGGGGGTAATGGCGGTGATGGCGGTAACGGCGGCAAAGCCTTAGGCGGCGCCATTTACTTCGGTCAAAACGGACACCCCGAAGTCGTAGATACGGTAATTTCCAACTGCACAGTTGTTATCGGCCTGGGCAACCGGGGCGGCAATGGCGGCAATGGCGGAGCAGGGGGTAATGGCGGGGCAGCGGCGGATCCGGATCCGGCAGGTGATGGCGGTGCGGGCGGCAATGGCGGCAACGGCGGACACGGCGGACACGATGGCGGCGGACGCGACGGTTCGTGGACGGATGGAATCCATCTCTGGGACGGCGTCACGTACGGCGGAGGGATCTATGCCGATATGGGCTGCTATCTGGAGATGACCAATAGCGAAATTACGAGTTGTTCAACCACGCTCGAACGAGCTGAGCGAACGGGCGCCCTTTATGACGGGGGCAACGGGGGCAACGGAGGCAACGGCGGGACCGCGGGCGATGATACAACCGCAGACGGGAACGGCGGTGACGGCGGCGACGGCGGATATGCCGGCGGCATCAATTCGGATTCCGGAACCATTTCGGCCGGCGGCACTGGCGGCAGGGGCGGCAGCGGCGGCGATTCGAGAGGGTCCGCCGGCGGCAACGGCGGCGATGGCGGTGACGGCGGTCCCGGCGGGGCCGGCAACCAGGGCGGCCCAGGCGGCAATGGAAATCCGGATGGTCAGGACGGCACGGACAGCGATATAGTACGCGGATACAATGTGTCAGCCTGGGGCGGCGCCATGCTCTTGAGAGACAACGTCTATCTGATCGCGACGGGGTGTTCGTTCAAGTCGAATTCCTGTCCAGACGATGACGGTGGAGCGATTTACTCGCAGGCGAATACCTCAACCACGTTTACCGGATGTACGTTCGATACGAACGTGGCCGGTGATGACGGCGGCGCGGTTTGCTATTTCCTGCCGCTGAGCGCTACATTTGTGAACACCATGTTTACGAATAACGTGGTTGGAAGTGGTGAAGGCGGCGGCGGCATCGGCTATAACGAGGGCGGTGCCGGGGGCACCTTATTTATCGAGGACTGCAATTTTGTCGGAAACAAAGCCGCGACGAATAATGGCGGCGGCATTTGGGTCCATGACGGCCAATTAATGGATGTTCATATCAGCAGGAGCCATTTCAGCAATAATCTGTCACAATACGGCGGAGCCGTGGCGGTGTTTGACGTGGTGCTGACGATCGAGGATAGTACCTTCAACGGCAATCAATCGCTCTACGGCGGAGCGGTATACAGTGCCGAGTCGGACGTTCTGATCCAAGGGTGCGAATTTGTCGCCAACGCCGCGAATGTCAGCGACGGATCGCTGATCGCCGGCTCAGGCGGCGCATTGTATTGCGTTAGTGAATCGCTGCGGGTTTACAATTGCGAGTTTACCTCGAACGCCGCGGCGTACAGCGGCGGAGCCATCTATGTGATCGGCCCGTTCGATCAGATCGCCAACGGCACGCAGGATTTTGTGAACTGCTTGCTCTGGCAGAATTCGGCCGGGGTCAACGGCGGTGCACTGGGCGCCATGAA
The DNA here is from genome assembly GCA_021372945.1 of Planctomycetaceae bacterium. Taxonomy (GTDB): domain Bacteria; phylum Planctomycetota; class Phycisphaerae; order Sedimentisphaerales; family Anaerohalosphaeraceae; genus 4572-13. The sequence continues at coordinate 18,053 of JAJFTK010000073.1, forward strand.
CGGCGCCGCGCCGTACCTGATCAACTGCACGCTTTACAGGAACGAAGCCACGGGCGCCGTCGGTTATGGCGGCGGCGTGAGCGTAGGGTACGATTTCGAGAATAATTCCGGCAGCTTCCAGGTGTCCACCGAAGTGCTGTGTGAAAACAGCATCCTGTGGAACAACCGCGCCGCGTACGGGGCGCAGGCGGCCTTGGGCGACCCGCTGAACATCTATGACCCCAGCGTTTTCTGCGACCTGGTCCTTTCTTATACGGACATCCAGGGTGGAATTGACGCCATTTACCTGGGCAATCCGCAGGATGCGATGTGGGTTTATGACTGGGAAGGAAACATCGATCAAGATCCGCTCTTTGTTACGATCGGGGCGGAACCGGCGGTTTACCTCAGTCATACGGCGGCGCTTCAGTTAGCGGACAGCAAATGCAAAGACGCCGGCACCGACAGCGGTTATCTCAGCGGCATCGCCCCGAGCCTGGCGGACTTTTTAGGGTTCCCGGTCACGACACGCACGGACCACGTGGCGGATGTACAGCCCGTCGATATGGGTTATCATTATGACTGCTCGCTGCCGGTCTATGAATATGACCTGGTTGCGGGCGTATATATCGCCGACCGCTTCCGTCACGGCGAGCTGGAGGTACTGACGTCTTCGCTGATCACCAAGGTTCCGGTGGGCGATCCGGAAACCAGGACGTTCCGCTACCGCTTCAAGCAGGGAACGGTGGTCAAGTTTAAGGCGACACCGGATGAGTATTACCGCGTGGCCCATTGGACAGGAACGGACCATGACCAGCTTTACACGTTTCAGAATTCCGTCACGATGACGCAGAACCGCAACGTCCGGGTCGAATTCGAGATAGCGGAACCGCGCAATCTGTACGTGCCGGAAAGCTATAATACGATCGAGGACGCCATTACGGCCTCGCATACGGGCGACCGCATTATTCTGGCGCCGCGTCCGAGTAATCCATATACCATCGAAAATCCGGACGGTCTGCTCTTCGGGATCGATCGTGACGGTCAGCCAAAGGACCTCGTGATCACCTCGACTGATCCGAACGATCCCACGGTGGTGGCCAGCACCATCATCAATTGCCAGGGCAGCCGGTACAGCTCCAAACGAGCGTTTCATTTCATTGGACAGACGTCCAACACCCGGATCGAAGGGATCACCATCCGCAACGCCTTCACGGCACGGATCGGTTTGAGCAATGCGCTGCCGACGGGCATGTGGCCATGGTGGACGGGGGCCGCTTACTGGTACGGCGGAGAGGCCGTGGAGCCGTGGCGGGTGGATCCGGCTAACCCGAATCCTCTGCCGCCGATGAGAGCGTACTCCGGTGCGGACGCCACGGGCGACAGTTACGGCGGCGCGGTGCTGTGCGACAACGACAGCAAGCCGACGCTCTACAAATGCGTTTTCGAGAACTGTACCGTTGCCGGCGGCATTGGCGGCGACGGCGCGGACGGGAATTACCCCGCCAACATGCAAACAAACAACGATCTGGACAGCCAGTCGGGCGGCCACTCCGGTAAAGGCACCGGCAACGGCTATGGCGGCGCGATCGCGATCATGGACGGCAGCAGTCCGACCATTCTGGAATGCAAGTTCGTGAACAACCGGGCGACCGGCGGTTGGGGCGGCATCCCGGGCAATGCCGGGCGGTCCTATAACCGCGGCCGCTACGGGTGGGGCGGCAACGACCCTGCCGGCCTGGAATTCGCGATGCTTTACTATGGCATCAATTGGCAGGCCGGGTACGGCGAAGGCGACGGCCACGGCGGCGCTATTTATGTCGAGGCCGGTTGCGATCCTGTGATCGAGGATTGCCAGTTCGTGGGCAATTACGCGCGGTCGGGTTATGCCTCTGCCGGCGGCCGTGAAGGCCCCGGCAACGAATACCCGCAGCCGTTTGACGGCGATACGTTCGGCGGATTGGGCTTGCGCTGGGGCGACAATGGAGCACGCAACGGCCGCGGCGGCGCTGTGATCAGCGTCGGCACGTCCGCGGGCGGTTCGGTTTACATCCAGCACGGCGGCATCCTCAGGCTGGACGGCTGCTCCTTCGAAAACAATCAGGCCTACCGCGTGACTTCCTACTTGGAAGATCAAACCTCCACACGCGGCGGCGCGATCTACATGGCTCCGAACACGATCCTGAACGTCCTGCCGCTTGGAACGGATAAGACGCTGTTCTCCGGCAACGCCGGCGGCGCCCTGTACTGCTCGACCAACAGCAAATTGGTCGTTACCGGGGCCGATTTCGTCAATAATCTCTCAACCGTTCTGCCGGGTGAGACGTTCGGTTACTTTGATGTCGCCGGCGCGATCACGGTCGAACGCGACGCCAATTGTCCGCCTGCGATCACGGATTGCCGGTTCATGAGCAATGCTTCGCACGTGGGCGGCGGCGCGGTCCGCACGGACAGCGATATTGATTTTGTCAATTGCCTGCTCAACGGCAATACCTCGCTGGGTAACGGCGGCGCATTCTACAGCTATGTCGAAATGCCGGTGCCGTTGACGCATACGACGAAAGTTACGTTCGACAACTGCGAACTGAGCGGCAACGTGGCCCAGGGCTTCGGCGGCGCGGGATTTGTCAAGAACTGCCGGTTGTCGCTGGATGACAGTTTCCTGGTCCAGAACCAGGCGTTCAGCGGCGGCGGCCTGCTCGTGTCCTACGGGCGGCTCGATATGAACGGCTGCATGGTGTACGGAAACTTGGTGACCGGCCTGATCACGGGTTCACACCGCAAGGTTACGGCCGAAGGCTTCGGCGGCGGTTTGCACCTGACGGACAGCGAGTTTGTTATCGAGCATACGCGGTTCGAACAGAACACGGCCAAGGGCATCATTGGGTCAGGCGGCGCCTTGTGCATCACGGGCAGCCAGGTGTATTATGACCAGCGCGTGAGAAACTGCCTGTTCGCCGGAAATAACTCGGATGCGCTGGGCGGGGCGGTGTCGAGCGTGCAGCACATTGACCCCAATACCCTCAACCCGCTGCCGGTCTATTTCAAGAACTGCACGTTCGCGAATAATGAGAGCAAGGACGGCCACGGCGGCGCGATCTACCTCGATCACACCTCGCGGCTCGTGATCGAACGATCGATCTTGAGCGGCAATAAAGGAACGGCCATCTATGAAAAATCGGGCGGCCAATCCGAGGCGTACTACAGCCTGTTCTGGGCCAATGAAGGCAATGACCTGTCCCGGAACGGAGTGATATACTCGGCCAGTTCGTCTTTGACGGGCTACGATGACATTGCGGCGTCGGCCGACCCGTTGTTTGAAGCCGATGGTCCGCTGGGCGATTATTACCTGAACCAGGCGAGCAGCCCGGCCGTTAATCCCTTCAAGGATGAGGCCGGATACCCGACCGCTCATGCCGCGGGATTGGATACGTTCACGACGGCCAAGAGCGGGGCACTGGACGGCTCTGACACTCATGTTGACCTTGGATACCATTATAATAAGCCGCGCGATGAAGATCGCTACACGCTGACGGTCGCGTTCAAGGAAGGCGATACAGTGCGTTCGGGCGTCGGCCAGATCGATATTACGCCTTATGAGTATGAACTGAAATATGTTCGCGGCGCCAACGTCAAACTGGTCGCCAATATCAATGGCGAGTTCTTCCTGGTCGGCTGGTCCGGCGGTACGCTCAACGACAGCTCGCAGGAACATGAGAATACCGTTCTGATGACACGCTCCAAGGATATCGCGGTGCTGGTCCGGATGCGGAGCACCCTGTACGTCGGCGGTTCGTCCGAATACGACACGCTGGGCGACGCCGTCGGTGCTGCCAATGACGGCGATATCATCCTGGTAGCGCCGGGCGAATACACGGCGGCCAGTCAGTATGGACCGGGCGGCTCCGTGGCCAACAGCATCACCCTGACCGGCAAGAAACTAACGATCTCAGGTTATGCGCCGTCGGATGACGCTGTGGTTCGCGCGACGCTATTCCGCGATTACCGGTTCGTATTTACGGACCTGGATGATGAGACCGTGATCGAAGGCATTACGATCGATGAGAGCCGAATGCAGTTGGTCAATTCCAGCCCGATCATCCGGAATTGCGTGTTCAGCAATTGCCAATTCGGCGAAGGAACCTTAGTGCATGCAGGCAATGTGCCGGCGGGAACGGACGGCTATCATACACCTCCGATATTCGGCGGTGCGATGATGATGTTCAACAGTTCGCCGCTCCTGGAAAACTGCGCGTTCGAGAATAACAGCATGGAAGGCGGCGACGGCGAAAACGGTTTTGCCGGCGCGCAATCGCACCATACGGGCGGCGACGGCGGATGGCCGGGCGGGGCGTATGGCGGGGCCGTCTATTGCGGCCTGAGCAGTAAGCCCACGTTCAAGCACTGCACATTCACCGGCAACGAAGTCTTCGGCGGCGACGGCGGCGACGGCGCCGACGGCTGGACCGACCGCGGGATCGTCTATAACGGCGGACGCGGCGGCGGCTGGGTCTTTGACCCGGAAACGGAACTGATCCTGAGA
>JAJFTK010000042.1 GCA_021372945.1 Planctomycetaceae bacterium
TCAGCACGGGCAAACTGGAAGTCATGAACCGCAAAATCGGAATGCTGCTGCGCCAAGCCTGCGGATACAGAGATGACGAATACCTAAAACTTCGGATCCTCCACCTCCACCATGCCACCTACTCATTAACCGGATGAACCAGTTTGTCCAGACGGCTGCGAATTGCGGCGTATCCGAACTTGCTGTTCTCTTCCAGGGCCTTGATGCTGAAATTGCTGAGCAGAAACTCCAGCAAAAACTGCTGGTCCTCCGGCGAAAGACGACCCAGCAGCGACTCGGCAAACACCCCTTCGACACGCACTTGGCACGCCGGACAATGCATAGCGGCTGTCTGCATGGTCAACCCGCAATAAGGACACTCTGATGTCTGTGCTTTCTTAGCCATCGAGACGATCTTAACATTCGCAGAACAGGGTGTCGAATATTTTTAGGATTATGTTTCTATAACCATAAGTTTTTTCGGACGTATGTACTTTACGCACAAGAAGTGATTGTTTTCAAAAAAACACGTCTTGAATGACTTGGGGGGCGGGGGAAAGAGGCGTTTTAATTCCGACCGTAGTAGTCGTAAAAGTCTCGTCTATTTCCAACCCTTACAACAATAACTAGGATTTCGGCCTCCTTGACTTGATACGAAATGCGGTAATCTCCGCTTCTTATTTTGTACAAGCCCTTTCCATTAATTATAGGCTGGCCTTTCGCCTTAGGATCTATTTTTAAGGCTAGAATCTTGCCCATGATCTGGCGCTGTATTTTTTTTGTGAGCGAGGATATGAATTTAGCGGCATCCTTATCCACCAAAACCCTATAAATCTTCTCCACCTTCTTCTTTGTCCTCTACAGACCCAATTGCTTCACCAAATCATCGACACTTACGAATTGACCGCGCGCAACTGCCTTTGCCGCAATCTCTAAATCCATCTTGTCTTCTAACTGCTCAAGCAATTGCGCGTCGGATACCGGAACAACGGCAAACACGGGCTTGCCGTTCCTCTCAACACATATTCGTTCGCCGTTGTAAGCCGTTTTATTTGTTAAGCCTGCTAAATTGTTCCTAAATTCGCTTACCTTCACAGTTGTCATAATAGACTTCTCCTTTTTTGCAAAGGCATGTAACATTTGTACACTTATTACATTCGTACAAATTGTACAAAATGTTTATGATAAAATCAACAAAATTATTCTAATTTTAAAAAAGTAAATCACTAAATCCCGATGATTACTTCTTTTTGGATTCTGGTTTCTTCTTGTCCAGAGCCTTTTTAACTGCATTTTCCCAATCACCCTCGATTTTGAGGGTTTCGGGTTTAGGCCCTGTCTTTTGCTTGTCCTTCTTCTTCATAAGTGTTCTCGATATTTTTCAGAATTATCTATTTGAATACCGCCCGGTCTCGAATATTGTCCCCTGCTATGGCAGGCCCGATTGACGGATATAGTCATCCGCCAAGAAGGACAACCAAAAGCGCGCCTCCCGCTTTTCTTTTCTAGCCATTCAAGACATATTTACTTTTCAAAAAACGAATCTTCGTGCGTAAAGTACATACTTCCGATTTTTTTAGACAAGATAACCCAAAAACAAAACATTGGATAGGTCTTTTGTTCACATTAAACCACTGTAAAGCTTATAGAAAAAAAGACTTGCCAGGGCAACTTTTTGCGATTACAATCTTTGCAGGTGTGAGCTGCGGCGAAAACCATCAGCTCCTGCAGATAATAGAAAAGGATTTTTATTGGATGGTCACGCTTTAATGGACACAGTGCTGGTGTTCCATTTTGATACAGGAGGCCGGATTCATTACCTGAATCCGGAGGCTTCAATCGAACGGCTGCCCAAGGACGAAAAGCTTGTTCTCGAGACCGCGCTTCTCCAGACCGCGGCGTTGATCAAGGAGCGCTACCTGGATTTCTTCAAGGCGCTTGTCTTTCGCCGGATACAAATGCGCATCAGCGATGCCTATGAAGGCACGGCCTGCCTGATGCCGCACGATATCGCGCTCAATGCCGCCATGCTCCGGCCGGATCGCAAACGTCTGACGCACTGGCACCGTTTTCTGGTCGGTTGCTTGGAACGCGTGATCTATCATCAATGTTATCCCGAACTGCACGTCACTGAAGCGCGTCTTCACAGCCTGCAATTTCTTCAACTGCACCGCGACATTCTGCAATCCACCTTGAAAGTCCTGGAGGAGAATGACCGCGAGTTTTCAGAACCCGATTGGCATGATACGCTTACGGCGGCCGACAGCATTGTCCTGCTGCATACCTTTTGGACCCGAGTGGCCAAAACGACGGCAGCCGACGCGCTGCTGAAGGCCGCCAGAGACGCCAGGACCCGCTTGCGTCCGGCGGTGAAGAGCATTTTAAGCGCCGAGGCCCGCTATTTCGCTTCCATGCATAAGCTCAAGGGCCCGCAGGACGTTAAACTTCTCGAATCGGTCAAATGGATCTATACCGAAAATGGAAGCCTTATCCTGGTTTATAAACTGGGGCACGATCTCTTAAAGGCCGTGCGTCTTTGCAAGCCTGACCTGATGGATGCGATGAGCGCCCATTCGGCGTGTCTTTCCTTTTTGCACGGCCAGACGCGCACCGACTTGTTTCACGACCATGGTCAATGGCTGCGTCCCTGGATCGAACGGCTCGAACTTTACGCCAGGGACCTCCAGTGGCAGACGCTCGAGGATATGCTGCTCAGCGACGACCTGCACAAAGTAAACAACGCCATCAAGCAGCTTCAAAACAATATCCGCAGAAAAACGGACGTGCGACAATCCATACGCCTGCTTTACACGGCGCTGTATTACTGGAGCCATCCCGATAAAGGAATGTGCCGCTCCATCTGCCTGGAGGTCAGCAGCCACCTTGAGGACATCCTCACGGAGCGTCCGTTCGGGTTTCCGCCGTCGCGCATCAATCGCGCGGCGCTTCGCACCGAACCGCGCGTTGTGACCGTCCACATTCCCAAACCCCGGAACATTAAACGCACCTCCGTCAAGGCCCGGATCCAATGGGCCGTAAACGGCAACCGGAAGAAACCGGTCTCCATGGACCCCGATACGGGCGCGATCACGCCCGAGATGATTCGATTCGGCGCGGTGCTGCCGGTACGCAACGGCTGGATCCACTACGCCGTGCAGTATTCATACGATAATGGCAAAAACTGGGAATGGGAGGAACTGGACGAAAATGCGCACGGCCTGCTCAAGTCCATGGCTGACGAACGCGGCCAGCGCGTTCTGAGTTTCTACGCCGATACACTGAACCTTCGCCTGGATGATCGGCTTGTGCCGCTCAAAGACGATAACGGGTTATTCGTTTACGGCACGTTTGACGACATCGCCGAACAGCTCGAGGGCTTCCGCAAGGAAGGCTATACCCGCATTTATCCGCTTGGGGCACTTGAATTGGGCTGGGCGGGCGAGGCGGGGCCGGACCCATCGGTCTTTTCGGTCTGGGACGGCCGCACGATCCGCCGGGACCTGGGCGGCATCGAAGCCCTGCTGCGTCTGCGCCAAAAAGCCGATTTGCTGGGGATGAAGGTCCTGATCGACCTGCTCTCGCATTTTTCACGCGCCAATTCGCATTACGCCTATCATTTCCCGGCGTATATTCAGGATGCTTCCGGCAGGCTGACCCGCAGGGCCGGCTGGGATGGCGAATGGAGCGAATGGCTCGACAGCTTCATGGTCAACATGCGCGATTTCGAAAACATTGACAGCCTGACGCAGATCGGCATCGAACTGACCGGCCTGGGCTTAGGCCTGCGCATTGATGTAGGGCATGGCTTTGATACGGTCTTTCCGGTGGATGAACGGACCAGCGGCTGGCCGCGCCTATTTGGCGAAGTGACGCGCGGCGGCTTTGAGCCCATCGACCTGCGAAAGACCGAAGAGCCCAACATCCCCATTCTGTACATGTGCTACAGGATCCAGAAAGCCGTTCCCAATGCGCTGCTGGTCTATTCGGAGCAGTGGCACGGCAACGAAGTACGGATGATCAAGTCCTGTACGATCCCGTACAATTCGATCATCAAGAACATGGAAGACGTCCGCGGCGGGCAGGACCCGCAGGCGCCGCTGGGCCTCAATGACAATCTCAAATACCTGGCCGGCATCTATGAAACGTACGGCGGGCAAACCATGTCGCTCTTCAACAGCCACGACGAAGAATCGCCCTCCAGCAATTATCAGAATATGATCTGGCCGGCCGCCGCCTACCTGACCCTAAGCAGCTATGGGCCCTTGATGTATCATATCAGCCACCTGCCCGGATCAAAAAAACTAGCGCTTCAGGAACGGTTTGACCTGGCCTATACGGAATGCTGGAAGCACTGGGTCAATAACCGTTTTCGCCACCCCTGGCACGAAGAGGCCCGCACGCGAGAACAAATCCTTTCAAATTACCCGATCCTCAGCGGCTTTGGCAAGTACCTTCGCGGGCTCTACCAGTTTGTGGACGATAATCCCTCGTTCATCCGGGGCGAATTGATCGCGGTCAACACGGGCAATGGCCGGATCGCCGCCTTCCTGCGCCGGCATCGCAATGAACTTTTCCTTTGCCTGTTCAATTTTCCGAATCCTTACATCGAGGGACAGCAGGCGGTTGCCCGGACGTTCAACATCATGCTGAACCATACGCAAACCTCCGCTTTGAACCTGATCAAGGACGACGGCATCTACGAGATCGTCGAGCGGTACAACAATGCCGAAGGCCGCACGCGCCGCGGCTATCGCCAATTCTGGTCGGGGCATGAATTAATGCATCTTGGCCTGGGCGGAATGCTCGAGCCGGTTTCGTCCCGCGTCTATGAATTCATCGATAAAACGGAGGCTTCGGCCAGTCAGCAGCTTCTGCTGGATTCCTTCCTTCGTTACCAGAACTATGGCAGGGAATACCGCGTGCAGCATGCTTATGTCGCTAGCGTGTTCATGGAGACTACCGAGCCCGGAACGGACAGGTTTGCCGACTTCGAAGAACTTTTCTCCACCCTGGCTGCGTGGATCCAGAAAAAACATCAAATGGGGCACACGGCTCTGGCGGGGCTGCTGGCGGAGATCAGCGAACAGGAAACGGCGCGCCGCGATCTGATCGTCCAGTATTTGATGCGGATCGCGGTAAATGAAAGCGGCACGCATGCCCCCTTTATAATACAGTTGGCCGCGGATATCCTGTTGGGCATGAACCTGGGCACGATTGCGCTGGTTTCGCCGGAATCGCAGTTCAGCGGCCATGCCGGCGGGGTGGGCATCTACACGACCGATATCGCCGACGTGCTCAGCGAACTGGGGTTTCATGTTGTGGTTGTCACGCCGCTGTACGAGGCCTTTCGCGACCGCATCATCAAGAATTATTCGCCGCGGTTCGACGGTCACAGTTTCAGCGTTCAATTTCCCGAATTTGACGACGCGACGGAATCCATTCAAAAAAACACCGTACCGGACGTGGTCAACATTCTGCGCAGCAGCCTTTTGCGGCAAAAGCACGGCAAACGTTCCAGGATCGAGGTGCTTTACCTGGAGAATGCCAAGTACCTCGACGTTCCTTACGGCGGCAATACGGGTGAAGATAAACTCCGGCGTGCTCGCGTTCTTTCGCAGGGAGCCCTCGAGGCCCTGCGAGCCTACAACTATTATCCAACGATCCTCCAGACCAATGAATGGATGACGTGGCTTGTGCCGGCTTATCTGAAACGGTGGAACGAATACCTGGCCGATCCGCATTTTGCGCACACGCGTGTCGGCAGCATGATGCATAACCCGCACCCATCGTACAGCATCGTCATGGATGAGGCCAACCCATTCAAGCGTTATTATTATTGCATGGTGCTCGGCCTGGACGCGGTGGGTCACACCGAGATCTGCATCAACCCGGATAGCCCCGGCGGACGCCGGATCGATATGACGTACCTGATGCTGCGTACCTCCGATTACATCGGCACGGTCAGCAAGGCCATGAAGCGCCGCATGCTCGCCGAACCCGGCGTATTCGGCTACGCGCATCTCTTTAGTCAGTTGGAGGCCCAGGGCCGCTTCTTTGGCCGGCGCAACGGCTTCCACATGGCCGCGCGCCAGCGATTCTGGTTTCGCTCCAAAAAGAGCATGCTTGAAACGTATGATCCAGCGGCAAAAAAACGCATGTTTGCCAAGTACACGCACGCCAAGAAGATCGCCAAGCTCGGCCTGCAGACCGATCCGCACACCCATCTTGCGTCGGACAGCGACAGCGTCCATCACGTGATCTTCTCCATGCTGCACCGCATCTGCAAGCAAAAGGGATTTGAACTTCTGGTTGACTGGAAGGTTTACGTGATCAATGGCAGCCGCTGGACGACCTACGAACCGTGGAAGATGATGGGCAAAACCGTCCTGGAATATTTTCTCGAACAGGACCCGCGGATCCAGTTCGTCATCTGCGGCCGCGTGGAAGACAGTTTCGACGGGCGGCGTTACGATATGCATTTCCGCCGGATCGCCTCCATGCGGGAGTACGCGGGGCGATTCGCGTATTTTCCGGAAGGGTCACTGCCGCCGGCGCTCTATCGCAATCTGTACGTCGGGTCGCAGTATTTCGTGATGCCTTCCGGCGGCGAGGTCGGCGAGCCCTGCGGCATCAGCCAGCAGGAAGCGCATGGCGGCGGAACCCCGGTCATCGCTCACCACCAGGACGGCCTGCAGCGGACGGTGGCGGACCGGGATTTCGGCGATACGCACGACCCGCCCAATGGCATCAAGTTCAGCGGCTTTACGGGCGAATCACTGCTGAATGCCCTGCTGGACGCGGTCGAGATCTATTATCACAATCGCCGCCGGATGTACACCGACAAGAATGGCCGGCCAAAGCGCCTTCGGTATAGCGAGTTGTCCTATAACGCCTTCAATACGGACCATCGATGGGTGCGGCTGCTGCGCGAATACATCGAGGTCTATACGCAAATGGCCGGCATTGAATTGCCGGACTACGTGGATGCCGTGCGGCTGGTCACGAGCCTTTCGCAGACAGCCGATCATGAACTTGCCGGCGCGATCCTGCAGAGCGGGCTGACCGTCGAGGAAGCAGCCGATTGCCTGGTCGAAGGTCTCGACTGCCGCGTGCCCTCCGTGCAAAAGGCGGTCGAAAAAACGCTTTTGCGCCTGCACCATGTGCTGTGGGACAGCCCTTCGTTCAGCCTCGAAAAGAGGCTTGTCGCCGTAGCGAAGAAAAAACCCGGCAGTAAAAAAATCATCCAGCGTATGCTCGGACTTCTGCAGAAGGCGTCCGCTAAACCGCCCGCCTCCGCACACGAGTCCGAAAGAGAAACCGACGCGGATGAACCCTCGTCCGCGCTGGAAGAGCTGAGTCTGCCGCAGCAGAAGGAGCCACAACCTGCGGCTGCAAAATAAAAAAGACCCTGCCGTTAAAGGACAGGGTCGCTGTCTCTGCTCGTGAGATGACTCTTATCGCTTTTCGTCCATCAAGGCGCTGACGATCGGCTCCATTGCCTGCGCCCAGATCACATAGCCCTTTTCGTCGGGATGCAGAAAATCGGGAAAAATCTCCTTGGGCAGCGTGCCATCCGGCAAAAGGAATTTATCGGTGATATCGAGGTAGAAGATGGTTTTACCATCCGCGATCTGCGACGCCAACGCGCTGGCACGGGCGTTCTTTTCGCGCTGAGGTGACGGGTCTTCGCCGCGCGGAAAAATAGCGATCAGCAAGATTTTCGTTTTCGGCAGTTTCGTCCGCAGTTCTGCGCAGATGGCCTTGATGCCATCTGCGATTTCCTCAGCGGCGTTATCCTGGTCGTTGGAGTTATTGGTGCCGATCATCACGATCGCCAGCTTGGGGCTGATCTTTTCGATCTCGCCGTTTTGAAGCCGCCACAGCACGTTCTGCGTGCGGTCGCCGCCCCATCCCATATTGATGGCGTTTCGACGAGCATAATACTCATCCCATACGTCTTTGCCCGTATCTTCCCACCGCCGCGTGATCGAATCGCCCACAAAGATCAGGTCCGGCTTGCGGGATGCAATCTCGTCGAGTATCTTTTGGTGCCGGGCCAGCGAAGGCGGGTCACCCCGCATGGCCGGTGTCACGGCAGAATGCGTTTTGCCTGCCAGCCCATAGGGGTCTTTCTGTACCGGACTGCATGCACCAAGAGCGATCATTCCTACCGCCGCCGACAAAAACATCAATGCTTTCATCGCATACTCTCAGGCTATTTTTCGCCCATGAGCTTCTTAACAGTCGGTTCGATCGCTTCAGCCCATATCTCGTACCCCTTTGCGTTGGGATGCAGGAAATCGGGCATGATCTCGCGAGGGAGCGTCCCATCCGGAAGCAGGAATTTGTCATTGATATCCAGGTAAAAGACTTTTTTGCCATCCGCGATCTTGGAAACCAATTCGCTGGCCGCCGCGTTCTTTTCACGCTGCGGCGAGGGCTTTTCGCCGCGCGGGAAGATCGCCAGCACAAGGATCTTCGTTTGCGGCAATTTCGTTCTCAGTTGCTCTACGATTGCCTTTATGCCGTCGGCAATCTCTTCGGCGGTATTGTCGTCTTTATTGGAGTTGTTCGTGCCGATCATAAGGATTGCAAGTTTTGGATGGATCCCGTCGATCTCGCCGTTCTGCAGCCGCCATAGCACATGCTGCGTCCGGTCGCCGCTGAAACCCATGTTGACGGCATGCCGGGGGGCATAATATTGCTCCCAGACGGCCTTGCCTGCCTTGTCGAATCCATGTGTAATGGAATCGCCAATATAGATCAAATCAACATTGCCCGCCGCCACTTCGCTGAGCACCTTCTGATGACGATCGACCCACCATTGCCCGCTATTGCGGTCCACCGGCGTAACGGCGGAATGTGTCTTGCCCGCCAGCCCGTAAGGATCGGTTTTTTGCGCCGTATGGCAGCCTGACAAGCAAAACAGCGTAAACAGAATTGTCGAAACCCCAGTCAAAGTCCGTTTCATCAATGCATCCTTTCAAAAAAGTTGATAAACCTTACTCTTTGTATAAACGAAGAAGGGCATTGTCAAGCCCTTTTCGCCTTTGCGGTTTGCAGCAGCTTAATACAAGCGGTTCCTGAACAGCCAGCCGGCCGCGCTCATGCACACCAGCCCGATCACGCCCATTGGCCAAAACTGATGAACCAGGCTGCCGAAAGCAGCGCCCTCCAGGAAGGTGCTGCGGATCACAACCATGAAGTACCGCATTGGATTGAGCAGGGTCAGGTATTGCAGCCACACGGGCATATTGACAATGGGCGTGGTAAAACCGGAAAGCGTGATGGCCGGAACCAGGAAAAGAAATGCCCCCAGCAGCCCCTGCTGCATGGTTGCCGAAAGCGATGAGATCATCAGTCCCACACCGACCGAGGACAAAAGAAACAGGGAAAGCCCGGTGTAAAGCGTCAGCAGGTGACCGCGCAGCGGGATCTTGAACCACAGCACGGTCACGGCAAAAATGAACGTACCTTCGATAAGACCGATGATAAACCCGGGCAAGGTTTTGCCGAGCAGAATCTCCACCGGCCGCAGCGGCGTCATCAGCAGTTGATCGAACGTGCCCTGCTCGCGCTCTCGCGCCACCGAAAGCGCAGTCACCGTCATTGTCACTACCAGTGTCAAGAGCCCCGCGATGCCGGGGATCATGAACCAGCGGCTTTCGAGGTTCGGATTAAACCAGGCCCGCGTTTCCAACCGTGCCGGCGGACCGGCTAGTTGGTGCGTTTGCCTCCACGCGTCATTGAAACGGCTCACGATCGACTGCGCATAATTCAACGCGATCAAAGCCGTGTTCGAATTGCGCCCGTCCAAGATGATCTGCACGCTTGCGGGCTTAGAGAGCAAAAGGTCGCGCGTAAAAGACGACCCAATGTGAACGACCATGAGCGCGTCCTTGCGATCGATCAATTCGGCGATCTGTTCCTGCCGATCGATGGAGGCGACTTTATGAAAATTGGGCGATCCGGTGAACAGCGCGATCAGTTCGCGCGACGCCTGGCTCGGGTTTTCGTCGTAAACCGCCAGCGGCACGCGATTGAGGTCAAACGTGATGGCGTATCCAAACACAAGAAGCTGAACGATTGGCGGAACGATCAGGACGATCCGGCTCTTGGGATCCCTCAGGACTGCCAGAAACTCCTTCGTCACCAATGCCCGGATGTTGTGAAGAAATATGTGCATTTCTACTCCAGCCGTTTGCTCGATTTGACGCGTACCAGGAACAGAAGAATGGCCGCCATCGCGGCCAGCGCCGCGGCATTCGGAAGAATAACGGACCAGATGTCCCCGGCCAGGAATACCGTTTGCAGGATAGCCACGAAATATCGCGCGGCCACAACATGCGTGATGCCCCGCACCAGCCAGGGCATACTGGCAATATCAAAAATAAAACCCGATAGCAAAAACGCCGGCAGGTACGTTACGATAATAGCCGTCTGCCCTGCGACAAACTGATTTCTCGTGACCGTTGAGATCAGCAGTCCCATGCCAAGCGCCGCCAGCAGGAAAAGCGAAGAGGCGGCGAACAGCACCGCAAACGAGCCGCGCAGCGGAACGCCGAAAAGAAATACGGCCATGCCGACGGACAGCAGCATGCCCCCGACGCCAAGCAGGTAATATGCCGCCAGTTTACTGACCAGGACCTCGCCGACCCGCGCCGGCGTCACCAGCAGCGCCTCGAGCGTGCCGCGCTCCCATTCGCGGGCCATGACCATAGCGGTCAGCAGCGCCCCGATGAGGGTCATAATGAGCGCGATCAATCCCGGCACAAGGTAGTTTCGGCTCTGCACTTCGGCGTTGAACCAGATGCGATGCTCGATGTTGACCGGCCCAGCGATCGCCTGTCCGTGCATTTGTGCGGTGTGCTCGAGCCATTTGGCCCAAGCCCCCTGGATGTAACCCAGGACCAGGCGGCCGTAGTTGGCATCGATCCCGTTGACGATGACCTGCACGGCGGCCTGGCTGCCTTCGGCGATCTGTCTGGAAAAATCCTCGCGAAGGCGAACGATCGCCTGCACCTTCCCCTGCATCATCTGCTGCTGGGCCTGGGCCATATTCAAAAATCGCTGCGGCCGGAAATAATCGCTGCCGCCCAGTTCGCTCGCGAAATTCTCGGCGATTTCGCTTTTGTCGTCCACGATCAGGGCAATCGGAATATGCTTTGCATCCAGCGATACGCCGTACCCGAACAAGAACAGCAGGATCGCCGGCATTAGGAAGGCGATCGCCATGCTGCTGGGATCCCGCACGATCTGCAGGAATTCCTTGCGGATCAGCCCCCGCAGCCGCATCACCGAACCCCCGCGCCCGATTGGCTGGTTTCCTGGCTCGCTCATGCCGTTCTCCGCTGCGATTCTTCCCGTTCGATCAGTCGAATGAAGGCCTGTTCGATTGTTGGGTCAGGATGCTCTCGGTCGGCCGCCTGAAGGCGGATCTCCTTTGGCGTGCCGATGGTCAGGATCTGACCGGCCGCCATGATCGCAAGCCGATTGCAGTATTCCGCCTCCTCCATGAAATGCGTGGTCACCATGATCGTGACATTCTGCTCGGCCAGCGTGTTGATGCGGCTCCAGAAATGGCGCCGGGCCAGCGGGTCAACCCCCGATGTGGGTTCATCCAGAAATAGAATGTCCGGGTGATGCATCACCGCGCAGGCCATTGAAAGCCGCTGTCGAAACCCCAGAGGCAAAGTGATGCTGTTGTCGTCAGCCATCGAATGCAGCCCAAATTCTTCCAGCGCCCATTCGATTCGCTCCGCTTGTATTTTTCCTTGAAGCCCATAGGCGCTGCTGTAAAAATTCAGATTCTGGCGAACGCTCAGATCGCCGTAAAGAGAGAATTTTTGCGACATGTAGCCGATCCGCAAGCGCGCGGCCGCGGCCGCGTGACGCAGGTCGGCGCCGGCAACGTACAGCGTGCCCGAACTGACCGGCAGCAGCCCGCACAGCATCCGGAAGGTCGTCGATTTACCCGCTCCGTTGGCCCCAAGCAGACCGAAGATCTCTCCCGGATAGACCTCGAAGCTGATATCCTTGACCGCGTAGAAATCGCCGAACCGCCGCGACAGGTTTTGCACGTGGATAACGGGCTTGTGCAGATCCGGCTTTTTTTTGATCGTATCCGACCAATCCGGAACAGGCGCAGTCGTCTCGTCCGTCTTGAGGCCGGACAGCATGTCGATAAAACTATCCTCGAAGCGCGGCAAAATGGGCTGTATTTCAAAATCGAAAGTCGTTTGCGGATGCGTCTTATCCGTCAGCAGCCGGATGCTGTCGCCCTGGATCACCGCATCGACAACGCCGGCGGCTCTGGAGATTTTTTCCTGCAGCGAGCGTTTCGAATCGTTCCCTTCGATCCGGGCCGCATACGTTCTTCCTTCCACCTTTTTTTTGAAATCCGCCGGCGTGCCCTGCCCAAGAACGCGGCCTTCGTACAGCATGACAATATGATCGCAATTCTCCGCCTCATCCAGGTAGGCCGTGCTCAGCAGGACGGTCATCTGCTGCTCTCGCACGAGCTGGTAAACGATATTCCACAACTCTCGCCGCGATAGCGGGTCAACCCCCACCGTCGGCTCATCCAACACCAGCAATTCCGGATATCGCACCAGCGTGCAGGCCAGCCCAAGTTTCTGCTTCATTCCGCCGCTCAACCGGCCGGCCAGCCGTTTCCTAAAATCCCCCAGCCCCGTCATCCGCATCAATTCATCATACCGCGGCGGCCTGTCCTCGGGCCTGACGCCTTGCAGGTCGGCATACAGGTCCAGGTTCTCCTGCGTGGTCAGATCCTCGTACAATCCAAACCGCTGCGGCATGTAGCCCACCCGGGTTTGGATCTGCAGCGGCTCTGCGACGGCATCATGTCCAAGAACCGTGATCGTGCCCGAATCCGGAACCAAGAGACCCGTTGCCAGGCGCATGAGCGTGCTTTTGCCGGCGGCATCGGGCCCGATCAGGCCCGTGATGCTGCCAGGAGCGACCGAAAAACTGACTTCATGAAGAGCCGCCACGGCGGATGCAGCTTTCTTGAATGACTTGCTGACCGTCTCAAAGACGACGGCTTGCGGGTGTTCCAGGCTTTTCGCAGAAACTTCCATGGACATCACTCGGCAGAAATCTCGTGCTATTCGGAGGCCTCGTTGTTTGGCGGCCGCAAGTCAATCGTAACGGTGACCGGCATGCCAAGACGCAACTCGTTTTGGGGGTTTTTGATATAGACGCGCACCTGGTAAACCAGGCTGGTCCGAAGCGCCTCGGTCTCCACGCTCTTGGGCGTAAACTCGGCTGTGGGCGAGATAAACCCAACCCACCCCTCATAGACCTTATTGGGGAAACTGTCTGTTCTTGCCGCAGCGGCCATCCCGGGATGGAGTTTACCCAGTTCCGGCCCCGGCACATAAACCCGCACCCAGACGGGGTCCGTCAGCGAAAGAATGTACGCCGGCTTTTGTGGACTGGCCATGTCGCCCGGCTCGAGAATGCGGTTTTGAATGATGCCGTCTCCCGGACTGATCAGGTTGGCGTCGGCCAGGTTCTCAAGAGCGATCTGCCACTGCATCGTGTAGGCCTGCAGGGTCGCTCGCGCGGCCTCGATATCCTCCTTGCGCGGCCCCTCCAAGGCCAGCGCAAGCGTTTCGTTGGCTGCCTTGACTTCAGCCTGCGCGACGTCCTTTTGGGCCTGCGCATTATCCAGGTCTTGCCGCGACACGGCGTTCAGCTTAACGGCCTCCTGCAGCCGATTAAGGTTCAGCGCGGCATCCTTTTCTCTTGCCTGGGCCGCCGCCAGATCGGCGCGGGCCTTTTGGATCTCCTGCGGGCGGCTGCCTGCCTCCAGCCGCTGCAATACCTGCCTCTGCGCGAGCATCTGGGCGCGGCCCTGGTCCGCCGCCGCCGCAAGTCTTTGTCCTTGCACGAATCCGAGCAATTGTCCCTTTTGGATAATTTGGCCTTCTTCCGCCAGCATGCGTTCGATCCGCTCGGTGGCGTTAAACGCTACATCGACCTGCCGGATCTCGACATTACCATAAAGAACGAGCATATCCTTTTGCGCCGCGGCTTGCCGGGCCCGCCAAACGAGCAATCCAATACTGATGATCACGATCACGGCAATGGGTATGGCGATCTTTTTAGCCAATCGAATTCTCCATATAAGATTGGAGATAATTGTAGCCCCCAAATGCCGCGAGGTCAATACCGACCTTAACGAAGACTGCTTCGGTCGAGCTTTGCGCATAAAAAAAGGTACTCCGCAGACTATGATGATGTAGGGGTTTGCAAAATATAGCTCAAGTCCTTATAAGCTATTGATTTAGGCGAATCAAACTTATAGAGGTGCTTGAGCTGTGAATGTATTGGGTCTTGAGGCGTTATTTTCA
>JAJFTK010000055.1 GCA_021372945.1 Planctomycetaceae bacterium
TTAATAGCCGCATTTTTGTATGCGCTGACGGAATGGGTCGACTTTTTGGAAAATTGGCTGAGCAAAATGTCAAACACTTCTGGCGTCACCGCGTTGGCCCGGCGATTTGAATTCGCAAAATGACTTTTTCAGGGACGACTATTATAGTCCACATCCGCCGGCAGATTGGTTACGAATGTCTCTTGGCCGCTTTGAATGTTCTTCACATAAAGGTGATGATTGGGACCGTCCAATGCCGGCTTATCGATAACGAATGCCTCACAGCTTCCGTCCGGCGAAACCGCCGACTGGACGACATTGGGGCCAATGACGACAGCACGGGCATGGGCAAAGACGAACGGCGTCGTCAGGATCACGGCGATGCCGCCGATCGCCAGCACGGGCATCAGGACCGCCGCCGGGATCAGGCTCATAGCCATAACGCCTTGTCTTCGTTCCGTATGCCTTAGCCTGTGCAGCCCCCAGCCGAAGGCGGCAGTGCCGATCACCACGTAGAACGAAGTAAAAACGAGATCTCCCAGAACTGTTCGCAGGGTGGCGGCAATTGTTTCAAAATGCCGACTATTCGTGAAATGCGTCAGCAGGATGAAGTTCGTACCCAGCCATCCAAAGAGGCAACAAAACCCAACGAACAGCAGCATCCAAGTCAGCTTGCGTTTTTGAAGCGGTGCATTTTCCATAAACGTCCCTTTTGTTGCTCTCTCGCTGTTTATAGAATACAAAAAGAGCATTATGCAAACGATCACTTTGCTGAATATGATGCAGGTAATCGCTTAAAGGCAACCGGGACCTGCGCAGGTACAATAGAATTGACGATCAGGGCTGCTTGGACGCCTTGCGAGAAAAGCGGCCAAAAACTTAAACCCGATGTCAGAACGACCGTAAAGCTAAAGAGAAAGCGTTTTAGGGCACGATCAGAGGGCCCTTGTCGGAGCTGCAAAAGGAGTTGTTCTTGTTACGCTTTTTGAGAGAATTATTGGCTGGCTTGATGCCTGAAGGCATTCGACAGCGGCTTTTTCTGCTGATCACGCTGGTACTGGTGCCGCTGGTCCTGCTGCTTGCGTGGATCTATTATCAGAGTTTTTATGTCCGGCGGGACACGGAATTTCGCACACAACTCGAAAACGCGGAATTCGTTGCCGCCAACCTTAAGACGTATGTGGAATCCATCCATAAACAATCCTTCATCACCGGCCAAGCGATTATTAATATGGATGTCTACACCCGGGAAAAGGCCGAAAACCTGCTTGTGAAAGCAACCGACCAGTATGAGGGAATTCGCAATATGAGTTGGGTGTCGGTTGACGGGACGGTGCTGGCATCCAGCGTGGGTCTTGCCGGAGAATCGCTTAGCTATCGGTCATATTTTCAAAAAGCGATCAAGAGCAGAAATTGGGCGGTCGGAGACCTTACGCAGACGGGTACCGTCACGCTGACCCCAACCGTCGCACTTGCAACGGCTATCGAGGACAATCAAGGTTTTCTGCGCGGCCTGGTTGTTACCGCAATTGAGCCGAGACTGATGAGTGAAGCAATTAGCGTAAAAAACGCCACACCCGATACAATCTATGTTGTGTTCGACAGCAAAGGGGTCGTTGTGTTCAGTTGTCCTGAAATTCCAATGAACTGGGCGCAGCGGACCGGCTGGATCAAGGGAGATCGCCTGTTGCGAGAGACGCTCAGGACAAACCAATCACAGATGGGGCCTACCTGGCTTGACCTCATTGATGAAGAAGACAGGTTATCAGCGCGGGCGCCCATCCCGGAACTCGGCTGGGTCGCCGGAGCGGGGCGGTCCGCCAGACTGGTTTTCCACCTGATATGGAGGAACCTTCTCTGGGATTCGATCGTTGCGGCCTGCGTCATCGCGGCCGCTTTCGCATTGGCCTACTTGTTCTCGCGAACGATCTCCGTTCCTATTTTGCGTCTCCAGGCGGAAACCCTGAAAATGGGCCACGGCCAAATCATCCGGAGGACGGAACCCTATGCACCTTACGAGGTGCAGAATCTCCGCGAGCAGATCGAAGCACTCGCCGGCAACCTGATCACCCGCGCCGGGCAATTGGCCGATGCCACCAACGATCTGAAGGCCAAGAATGCCGAATTGGAGTCGATCATCAGCATTACCAGCCATGATTTGAAATCGCCGGTGGTCAATATCATGGGCTTCTCCGGCGAGTTGGCCAGGAGCCTGGGAGCGCTCAAGAACCGACTTATGGAGCACGGCGGCGACTGCCAAACCAGCGACATCATGGCCGTGCTGGACACCGAGATCCCCGAAGAGATGGATTTTATCCGCAAGAATACCCGTTCCATCGATCAAATGCTGCAATCGCTGGCCAAGGTCGTACACGTTGTATTATCCGAGATCCGGCCCACGCGCGTCAAGGTGAGCGAACTGATCGCCTCCCTCTTGCCGCAATTCAGCGAGAGCATCCACCGGGCCGGGGTGGACCTGCGCGTCGAACCCCTGCCGGACTGTCATGCCGACCCTGTTCTGCTCAAAGAGATTTTCTTTAATCTGATCGAAAACGCCATCCTCTGTCTGGATCCCAAGCGCCCCGGCAAGATCGTAATCGGCGGTTCGGTCGGCGACACCCAGGCCGTTTATTTCGTGAAAGACAACGGCCGGGGCATTGCGCCGGGCCATCAGGAAAATATCTTCAAGCTGTTCCACAAGCTCGATGTCTCGCTGGAAGGCGAAGGTATTGGGTTGACTGTCTCCAAACGCCTCATTGAACGCCAATCCGGCAATCTCTGGGTCCAATCGCAACTGGGCGAGGGCAGCACGTTCTTTTTAGCCTTGCCCAAGGCGTGAAATGCAATTAACCACGAATAAACACGAATCAACACAAATTATAAGACACAGCAATTACGTGTCAGTCTATGGTCTGTTCGTTTGCGAGTGGTCGGTTGCCGCTTAGCTCTTGCGGGTCTGGGATGGCTCGGCCGGAAGGGCTACGTAGAAGATCGAGTACTGACCCTTTTCGGAGACGACCCAGATCTTGCCCTCGTTTCGTTCCACGAGTTTTTTCACTGTCGCCAGCCCCATGCCGATCCCGCCGGAGGCCTTCTCCTTGAGCTGATAGTACGGTTCGAAAATTTTATCGAGCTGCTCAGGCGGAATGCCTATGCCGTTATCCGAAACCCAGTACAGTACACCGCCCGCCTGGAGTGTTCCCTCGACGCAGATCTGACCGCGCCGAAAAGGATCCAGGTACTTGACCGCGTTGTCGAGCAGGTTCGTAAATACCTGCGTGATCTGCGTGCGGTCGGCAAAACAGTCCGGCAGCGCGATGATATCATACTCCACATCCGCCTCTTTGAATTTGATCTTGATGCTTTCCAGCACGCCGTGGATCAGTTCGTTCATGTCGATCACTTCAGGTTTCGTTGGGGCCAGCCCGGCGCGCGAAACCTCAACCAGCGTGCGCACCAGGTGATTCATCGCGTCCGAACTTGCCTGGATATAGTGAAGCGATTCCGGAATTTTGCGGCGCAGGATTTTCTCCATCTGCCGCTCCAGATCCTCGGCGATGGAAACCTTCGACAGTGCCTCGTCCAGCACCCTGCAATCCATCTGTATCTCGTGGCTGAATCCCTGGATATTGACCAGGGGTGCCCGCAGGTCATGGGAGACAATGCCGATGATGGACTCCATTTCCTTGTTCTTGCTTTCAAGATTCGCTTTGAGCTGCGCCAGTGTTTCCTGCGCCTGTTTGAGTTCGTGAATATCAGTGGCGGTGCCGTACCAGCGGATGACACGGCCCTGTTCGTCCTTAACGGGCACCGCCCGCGCCACGTGCCATCGCGCCTCGCCCGAACGTGTAATAAGTCGAACCTCCGCGTAGAAAGGCCTGCCCGAGGCAAGCGATTCAATGCGTAAATTCTTCACCCGCTCGGCGTCATCGGGATGTACGGCCGGCAGCCAATTGATAATGCCCGCGGCGGGAGCTTCAACATGCGTTAATTCAAACCACGTGCTGTTAAAATAATCCACGTGGCCATCGGGATGCGACGTCCAGACGATCTGCGGCATGGAATTGGCCAAGTCCCGAAAGCTGCTTTCGCTTTGGCGCAAGGCCTCTTCCATGCGTTTGCGTTCGGTAATATCCATTGCGATGCCAATGATGCGGGCGGGGCTGCCGGATTCATCCCGGAAGCCCTGGAATGTGCCTGAAAGCCAATGGACGCTGCCATTGGGCCAAACCACGCGCCATTCACCGGGCACCGGCTCACCGGTGGAGCAGGAACGGTCAACCCATTGCATGATGGCCTCGTGGTCGTCGGGATGGACCAGTTTTTCCCACTCGAAATTTTTTGGATGAAGTTCGCCGGGGGCAAGGCCGTGCAGAGCCTCCAGTTCAGGCGTCCAAATATCGACATCGGTCAGCAGATTGGAATCGAAGGCGCCTATTTTGGCCGCCTTGTAGGTCAACCGCAGCCGCTCTTCGCTTTGCCGCAGGGCCGCCTCCGCATTCTTGCGTTCGGTCGTATCCTGCGCCAATACCGCGATATCCTGCCCGATCGGGACCACCGCCAGGCGGAACCATTTTTCCTGGGTCATGGTTTCGGCCTTGAAAGGCGCCTCCAGCACCCCAGGCTCGCCGGATTCGGCAACCTCGACATACAATTGCTGAAACGGCGAATCGGCATGGCTTGGAAGGGTTTCCAGCAGTCGGCGGCCAACCACGGCCTCCGAATCGGTTCCGTTCAGCCGGGCCATCGCGGCATTCTCGTACAGCCATAGGAAATCGACAATGCGCCCCTGCTCATCCCGGATGGGGCGAAGCATCGTAAATCCATCGGGCGAAAGAGGCTGTGTCGTAATGGGGGCTTTTAATATTAAGGATAGATGATATACTGACTTGCATCCAGATGCAAGGAGGCTTTATGGCGTATCGACAAGGGAATCGAGATCAACAGACATTGTTACCGGCCAGCATTGAAGAGTA
>JAJFTK010000076.1 GCA_021372945.1 Planctomycetaceae bacterium
TTTGCTCAGCGCGTTCTTGATCTCGTCTTTCGTCTTGGCCCCGATGCCGATCACCCGCACCGAGGTCCCGTACTTTTCCCCGAAGAGTGCCATCGCCCCCAGCTTACGGGCTTCTTCGATCGGCAGTACCGCCGTTGTCACCGGCAGACCTGCCGCGATTGTCTCCTGCACCTTCGTCTCGATTGTATCGATCTCTTCCTTGGTCAGCGCTTTGGGCCACGTAAAGTCAAACCGCAGGTAATCGCTGCACACCAGCGAACCCTGCTGCCTTACCGAGCTGCCCAGTGCCTGCTGCAGCGCCCATTGCAGCAGGTGCGTGGCCGTATGGTTCTTCATCGTCGCCTGTCTGCCCTTATCGACCGCAGCGGTAACCTGGTCGCCCGCGTACAGCGTCCCGGACAAAAGCCTGCCCTTGTGCAGCACACAATCAGCGATCTTTTCTGTCGCCTCGACAACGAATTCGGCTTCCTCGGTCTTGATCATCCCGACATCACCCACCTGCCCGCCTGACTCGGCATAAAAACACGTCTTGTCCAGCACCAGCGCAACGGGCTCATCCGAAGCCGACAACTGGCCCTTGACTTTGTAGCCTTTTTCATTGATCCATCCCAGCAGCACGGCCTTGCAGGAATCAACCGCGTACTTCAGCGAATCATCAGTTTCAGGCAGTTCCACGCCTGTCAGCGCCGCCGCCAGCGAATACGTCTTCTGCGCCGCACGTGCTCGCTGCCGCTGCTGCTGCATCAGGCGCTCAAATTCATCCGTATCGACCGACAAACCCTGCTCCCGTGCCATGAGCTGCGTCAGGTCCAACGGGAAACCGTACGTATCATAAAGCTGGAACGCGTCCTCGCCGCTGATCTTCTTGTGCTTGGCACGCTGCGCGGCGCCGGCGAAGATCTCCAGCCCGCGGTCCAATGTCCGCCCGAATGATGCCTCTTCCGCCTGGATGGCTGTTGCCACGAACTCCTGCCGCTGTCGGATCTCAGGGAAGGCATCGCCCATGTTCTGCGTCACTACGCTCACCAGCTTGTACATGAACGGCTCTGTCAGCTCCAACGATCGTCCAAACCGTGCCGCGCGCCGCAGCAGCCGCCTCATCACGTACCCGCGTCCCTCGTTGCTGGGCGTTACGCCGTCGGCGATCGCGAACGTCAGCGTGCGGATGTGGTCGGCGATCACGCGAAAGGCGTTGTCCGTCTTGTTGCCAAGCTGCGAGGAGTATCGCTTGCCCGCCAGTTCCTCTGTCGCCCGGATGATTGGCAAAAACAGGTCCGTATCGTAATTGCTTTCCTTGCCCTGCAGGACAGCGCACAGCCGCTCCAATCCGGCGCCGGTATCCACGTAATTGGCGCCGAGCCGTTCCAGCTTGCCGTCGGGCTTTCGGTTATATTGAATGAACACCAGGTTCCACAATTCCATGAACCGGCTGCAGCCGCCGTTGACCTTGCATTGGTGTCCCTTGACGTGCTTCTGATCGCAGCGCTGGGGCCCAAGGTCGATATGGATCTCGCTGCACGGCCCGCACGGCCCGGTGCTGCCCATCTCCCAGAAATTATCCTTTCTTCCGCAAAACAGCACGCGCTCCTTCGGAATGCTTGTCTGCCCGGTCCATAGTTCCGCGGCCTCTTTGTCGGCAGGGCAGTTGTCCTCCTCGTCGCCGGCAAATACCGTCGCCCAAAGCCGGTTCGGGTCGATCTCATAAACGCCCGTCAGCAGCTTCCATGCCCAATCGATGGATTCGGCCTTGAAGTAATCGTCGAATGACCAGTTGCCCAGCATCTCAAAGAACGTATGATGGTAGGTATCGATGCCGACTTCTTCGAGGTCATTGTGCTTGCCGCTCACGCGGATGCACTTTTGGCTGTTGACAGCCCGCTTAAACGATGGCACCCGGTGCCCGAGAAAGTACTCCTTGAACTGGTTCATTCCGGCGTTGGTGAACAGCAGCGTCTCATCCCCCATCGGCACCACCGGCCAGCTTGGGATAAACAAATGCTCCTGCTTCTTGAAGAACTCGATGAACGAACCGCGAATCTCTTTCGATGAAAGCATAAACTCTTTCCTGTACACCGGTTAATGGAAAATTAGCATAATCCCACAGTATAACGGGATTTAAGCAGCCTTGTCCAATCAAATATGCGGCGAGGCAAGTTGCCCGCCTAATGACACAAAAAAGTCTTGCCTGTACGGGCAAGACTTTGAAGTTTATTCGGGACCTGCACCTGGGGATTATTCTTCTTCGGCGGTCCCTGCCTTGCCTGCGATCAGGCCTTTTTGCTCGAGTACTTTTTCGCGCAGCTCGGTTTTCAGTTCCGGGTTATCGACAATGAACTGCCGGGCGTTCTCGCGTCCCTGGCCCAGCTTGACCGGGCCATACGTAAACCAGGCGCCGCTCTTATTGACAACCCCGACCTCCGCCGCCAAGTCCAGCAGGTCGCCCTCATAGCTGATGCCGCTGTCAAACATGATATCGAACTCCGCCGTCCTGAACGGCGCGGCCACCTTGTTCTTGACGACGCGGGCGCGAACGCGGTTGCCGATCGCCACATCGTTGGCCGCCTTGATCGTGCTGATTCGCCGCACGTCGAGGCGCACGGAACTGTAGAACTTCAGCGCATTGCCGCCGGTGGTCGTCTCTGGGTTGCCGAACATGACGCCGATCTTCATGCGGATCTGATTGATGAAGATCAGGCAGGTTTTGCTCTTGGCGATCACGCCCGTCAGCTTGCGCAGCGCCTGGCTCATCAGCCGCGCCTGCAGGCCCACGTGCGATTGTCCCATCTCGCCCTGCAGTTCGGCGGCCGGCACCAGCGCCGCCACCGAGTCGATCACGATAATATCCACGGCGTTGGACTTGACCAGCATCTCGGCGATATCCAGCGCCTGCTCGCCTGTATCGGGCTGGCTGATCAAAAGCCCGCTGATATCCACACCCAGCTTCTTGGCCCAGGTCGTATCCAGCGCGTGCTCGGCGTCGATAAACGCCGCGATGCCGCCCAGTTTTTGAGCGTTCGCAATGGCGTGCAGCGCCAGCGTTGTTTTGCCCGACGATTCCGGCCCGTAGAACTCGATCACGCGCCCGCGCGGGATCCCGAACCCGCCCAAGGCGATATCCAGCGACAGCGCGCCCGTCGGAATACCCTCGATCTTCTTATACAGCGATTCGTCCATCTTCATGATGGACCCGGCGCCGTACTGTTTTTCGATCTGTGCGATCGCCCGATCCAATGCGTCGCTCTTGGGGGAACTCTCCTGTGTGGGTTTGTCCGGTGCGGCCGTCTTCTTCTTTGCCATGTGAAATCCCTTTCCATTCTGTTGATGTGCGTGCAGTGAGCCTTCGCTGACATTCGAAACCGCCTGCTGACACGCAGATGATTAAACATTACCTCTACCAAACGCCTAATTCGCCCGTATCTAAGCGGGGAACGTAAGTGACCCGATACATGAGTCGGGACATTGCCGACGCAGGCTATCATGTCGCTCACGCTCCATGCTCGGACGGCTATTTTAACGAACCGGCGTCCGCCCGCAAGAGGCAATTCGGGGATTATTTTTTAGCTGAAATGTGGCCGTCTATGGTCTTGAATTTATTTCAAAGAGGCCCTGGACACTGGCGTGTAGACCGGCTCGCGGCTGCCCAGTACGCTCTGGTAGAGAATGACCTCGCCGGCGCTGACGGTTCCGAACACATGATTCTCGTATGCGGCGGCCGCTTTGGCCAGTCGGTCGCCGGCCGAGATGTTCTTTACCCGGCACACGGTCAGATGACCCGCGAATGGGCGGTTTTCCTTCTCCCATCCAAGCTTTTCAAACTGGTCCTCCATCTCCGCCTGCAATTGGAACAGGGCAGGGCACTCGCCCGTGCCAGCCCACACGATTCTCGCGGGTTTGCCGAAGACGCCCACCCCTCGCACCTCGAAATCGAAGGCCGCAAACTGGCCCGCGGTCCGCCGCAGCGTGTCGCAAACCCGCACCACCTGGTCATCGGCCACCTCGCCCAGGAACTTCAGGGTCAAATGGATCTGCGAAGGGTCCACCCACTTGACCTGCCCGTGCGAAAGGTTCAATTCCTCCTGCAATTGCCGCTGCACAGCGGCAATGCGCTGGCGAACCCCTTCCTCGATGTCAATGGCCGCAAACAACCGCATGGTATCCTCGCTCTTCTTCACAGAACCAAAGCTGTCATTGTTATAAATCCTAAGCACTAAACTCTAAACACTAAACAATTTCAAAAATCAAATTCAAAATGACCAAAACAAGTAATGCTGCAATCAAACGCTAAACGGGTATATTTAAACATTGGTTTTTTGGTCATTTGATATTGTTTAGGATTTCGCGTTTAGGATTTAGAATTTTAATCACTACTGTCCCGTTAAAAAACGGTTGTTTTACGATAACTACAACTACAAAAAAGAGTTACGATAGATTGTGACCTGTATCGATTTCATTTTGGTCCCGTGTTATTCTGGCTCCGGATGTTCTTCAGGAGTCCATTAT
>JAJFTK010000084.1 GCA_021372945.1 Planctomycetaceae bacterium
GAATCGGTTCAAGCGGAGGCTGAAACAATTGGGCGTGACGGTCTGGTTTTTGCGGGATCATTGGCCAATCCTTTTTGCAAGATTTTGAACGCATCTTCCATGAAAGCTTGCAAAATTATACCCGATTTTATCAGCCGAATATACCATAAACCAACGCCAAACCAGCTTTTCAATACAAATCACAAACTTTCTCAGGGACGACTAAATATTTTTTGTGAAAATCTGTGTTAATCTGCGGCAAAGATTTTTCTCTGAAACCTCTGTGAGCTCTGTGGCAAAAATTCTGCGCGCAAAAAACCCGGGCAAGCCTCTCCTTGAAGCCTTGCCCGGTTTTTAATATCGATCCATGAAGGGTGTTAAATGCGGGCCGAACTGGTGATGCGGGCCATACGCTGCGATTTCCGGCGTTTGCGGCGGTTGCGCTCCGAGGGCTTCTCATAATAGCTGTTCCGCTTGATATCGCGAATCAGGCCCTCTTTTTCGCACATCTTCTTAAACCGCTTGACCATCTGCTGAATGCTTTCGCCGGTTCTCGTCTTGACCTTAATCATACTGCCGTTAACACTCCCTTCAAAAAAAGCTTATTATTTTTCGTTTGTCGTCAATTTGGCAAAACGACTACAATACCCAACCGGCCGGATCATTTCAAGCGCAAATGCCTGAATTTCGATGAGTAGGTGAAATTTTCAGTGTTTTTCTTCAAGAACAGAAACGAATGCAGTATTTGTAAGTCTTTATACACTAATGATTTGTATAACATACCTGCGCGTAAAAAGACCTATTGCGAGATATAGTAGGTCTGCAATCACGGTTATCGACGCCGTTTTTTATGGGCATGGTGCTCGCGTTTGTACTTTCGGCGGCTAAGGCCCGGCCGGTCCTTGACCAGCGGCTCGGCCGGCGCCAGGAATAGCTGGCGGGCCGGGATATTGACCGCGGCGATGCGAACCTTCAGCGGCTGGCCGATATGGACGCTCTCGCCGGACCATTTGCCGACCACCGCCTGCGCCTTCTCATCGAACTTCCACTCGTCGATACCCAAGTCGCCCGGCTCGATGAGTCCTTCGATGCCGAACTTGGTGCACTGCACAAAGATGCCGAAGTTGGTAAGCCCCGAGACAACGACGTTGAGTTCTTCGCCGATGCGTTCGCTGAGCATCTGCAGCAGCAGCGTTTCTTTGAGTTCCTTTTCGGCGTCGGCGGCCTGCACCTCGGTAAAGCTGATGTGCTTGCCGATCTCGATCAGATCCAGTTCCGGCAGGACCTCCTCCAGGCCGATCTTGTTGAGCCGGCCCTTGACATGCGCATCAAACAGCCGATGCACCAGCAAGTCCGCATAGCGGCGGATGGGGCTGGTAAAATGGCAATAATGCGTCGAGGCCAGCGCGAAATGGCCCACGTGCAGCGGCGAGTACTCCGCCTTCTGCATGCTGCGAAGAACATACAGGCTGACGGCATAGGACAGCGGCGTGTCCTTGACGGCATTGAGCAGGTCGCGAATGGCCGCCCGGTCAAGCTGCCGCGGGACCTTGAGCCCGCAGACGCGCACGAACCGGCCCAGGTTCTTGGTCGTGATGGCATCGGGGTCCGGGTGAATGCGCCGCATGAACGGCACGCCGAACCGGTCCATCAGCGAAGCGACGGCTTCGTTGGCCTCCACCATGAACATCTCGATGATCGTATGCGGGTAGCTGGTGTCCGCCGGATGCGCATCGACGACGCGGCCTTCCTTGTCGAACTCCAGCTCGATCTCCGGCAGGTCCAGGTGCAGCATACCATGTTTTTCGCGCCGCTTTTCGATCGCGCGGGCCAGCGTCTCCATATCCTTGAGCAGCGCCACCACCTCGCCGGGATAACCCTGCGCATGGCCCTGAAGGATCGAGTTGACCTCAAGGTAAGTCAGCCGCTGCTTGGAGACGATCACGCTGTTGTCGTAATCGCGGCCCAGGATGTTGCCTTCGGGGTCGTAGGTAATGTAAACGCTTTTGGCGTAGCGCGGCTGATTGGGCTGAAGGCTGCAAACGCCGTTGCTGAGCACTTCCGGCAGCATTGGGATGACCTTCATCGGCAGGTAAACGCTGTTGCCGCGACGCCGAGCCTCCTGATCGAGCGGCGAATTCTGCGGGATGAAATGACTGACGTCGGCAATATGCACGCCCAAGTTCCAGTTGCCGGAACGGTCGCGCGTCAAGCTGATGGCATCGTCGAAATCGCGCGCGTCCGGCGGGTCGATCGTAATAATAACCTCCTTGCCCAGGTCGTGCCGTCCGGATACATCCTGCGGGTTGAAACTCTGCGAGGCGTTTCGCGCCTGCGTGCTGCAATTCTCCGGGAATTTTTCAGGAAGAGCGTATCTTTCCATGATCGAACGGATCTCGGCATCGTACTGGCCGGACTTGCCCAGGATCTGGACGATGGCGCCGCGGGCGGGCATGTGTTCGGTGGGAAAGGCGACTATGTCAACCACGACCTTGTCATTGGCCTGAGCGCCACTGGCGGTGACATCGTCGATGATGATCGAGCGGTAAAAGCCCTTGCCTTCCGGAATGACGAACCAGAGCCCCTTTTCGCGCTGTAGCGTGCCCACAAACTTCTCGCTGCCCCGCTCGACGATCTCCAGAACGGTGCCGGAATAGCGAGTCTGGCCTTCACGCATGCCGCGTTTGACCGGGCGAGCGACCACGACATCGTTATTCATTGCCCCGCCGGTATCCTCGGGCCCCACGAACAGGTCGCCATAGGCGTTGGGCTCAAGCGGGACAATAAACCCGAACCCGCGGGCATTGGCTCGAAATGTGCCAATGACCCGATTGCCCATCGCCGGAAGCGTGACGCTGCTGCGACGGTCGATCGCCACTTGCGAACGGCTTTGCAGATCCTTCAGCGCGTCCTGGAATTTCGGATATTCCTCGGGTCCAATGCCGATCAATTGCGACAATTTGCGAGGACTAACGGGCGTGTAGTCTCTGCGGCTCAGGGCCGTAAGTATTTGTTTTTTCAGCAGTTCCATTTAGCTCCCCATATACGACCAAAGGCGTCAGCCGATTCGTTGGACACTATCGACTTGACGCCTGATTCTCTCTGAAAAAACATTTTTGTAACACGAGCTTGCAGCCCGTGAAAATATAGCCAGGATGACCGTGCTGCGTATTAGCCGCCTACCTTTGACTGCATGGCATTAACGCGGCGCGCCATGCGGGATTTGATCCGGCTGGCCGTGTTCTTATGCAGCGTGCTGGTACTGGCGATCTTGTCCAGTTTGCGTGTCAACGACTGGAACTGCTCCTGAGCTTTATTGACATCGCCGGCGCTCAGGGCCGATTCCAGGTTCTTGATCTGGGTCTTGACCATGCTCTTGCGGGCACGGTTACGCAGCCGGTGGACCGCATTTTGACGAACTCGTTTCTTGGCCGATAATGAATGTGCCACTAATTTACTCCTAAATATCTAGTATTCGGTATCATGGCCGCTCGGCCATGTGTATTCCACGGGCAGGTCGCCCGTGCTACGGAAAATTATAGGGGGCTAATTATGACTTTGTTTGCGTAATTTGTCAATACGCTGTCCAACATCTTTGTAACTAAAATCGGTTTGAGCCAGTTTCCGATAGAGTGTCAGGGCCGAATCGTTGTTGCCCTGAGTCTCGTAAGCCCTTGCCAGGTTATACTTTATGTCCTTGCCGATAGTGCTGTCCTGGTTGACCATCTGTTCGAGGGCGTGCTCGAAGACGTCGATGGCGTCTTCCACCCAGCCCTTCAGGAGGAACGAAAGGCCAATTTTATCCATGGACGCGATCTTGAGCCGCGGGTCCTTTTGCGCCTCCTGCAGGAGCGGGATGGCGGTGTCGTACTTCTGGGCCTTGATCAGGGCTCGGCCGTACTCGTATTTGTACTTCAGCTCGGTGGGGTAATTCTCCTGGCAGAGTTTGTAGTGTTCCAGCTCGACCTGGTCGAACTGATGCTGAACCTGTTCGAGCTGGAGCTGCAGGGAGTGGTCCTGCGGGTTGCTCTTGAGCTGGCCCGATAGGTCCCGCTGGGTGTTTCGCAGCTTTTTGAGCTTGAATTCGTTCTGCCGGCGAAGGAAGGTGAAATCTTTGCTTTTCTGGTAGGAATTCTCCAATAACGAGATGGCCTCCTTTTCGGCCTCCGGGGTTTCCAATTCGAACAGCGCATCGGCCAGTTCCAGCACCGCCGTCACGCTGACGTGAGCCTTGAGCTTATTGCGGGCCTTCTGCACCATCTCTTGCTTGATGTCGGCGCTTTTGACGACATACTCCTGGCTGTGCAGCTTGTCCTGTTCCTCTTTGTCGTGGATGGACTCGCGGAAATCGGTCGCCTGGCCGTACCTGCCTTTCTCGACGGTCATGCTGGCGCAGAGGTCGCGCAGCTCGTCCTTGAGCGCATCGTCGGACGGCTTTTGCAGGACGGCCTGCTCGCAGGCCGCGACCGCGCGCGTAAACATCTGCATCTTGGAAAAGGAGTCCTTCAGCAGGATCCACGCGGCAAAGCTCGGCTTGGCGGAGGCCCGGTTGGCTTCAAACAACAGGTTGGCCATCCATTCGGCCGTGCGGAAGTATCGGCCGGCCAGCGCGGACTTGAGGACCGCTTCGGCATAGCCAAGATGATCGGGGTCCTTGGCCAGCAGGAACTCGGCATTGAGCAATTCATCCAGCGGGGTCTTTCCCTTGAGGCGTTTGACCTTTTCGACCATGGAGGGCTTTTTGCCGCCCTTGCCCTGCCGGATCAGGGCGATCCTTCGCAGGGGCAGATGGCCCTCTTCGAGGGCGTCGGGGGCCAGCCGCAGACCGTCCATATAGAGGTCAATGGCGTAATCGAAATTGTCGGTGGCCGCGACCTCTTCAGCACGGCCAAAGAAGGCGCTGGCCTTTTCCAGTTGTGCTTCGTAAACGTCTTTTTCCGTCATGAGTTAACAATATCCCACATTATTGCAGATTAAGACGGCATCGTACTATTATCCCCGCGTGAATGCAATATAAATCCTTGCGGCATGGCCGTCTTGGCCATGTGCTTCAAATTTCACGGGCAAAGCCTGCCCAAGCCTGCCGAGGCGATCCCGTGCCACGAAATAAATCTTGTCTCAAAAGGCCGCCTGTGATATAAACCGGTCTTTAATCCATTAGGAGAATGTCCATGTTTTCAGCAATAGCAAAGACGGATCCAGTAATCTGTAAACTGATCGAGGGCGAACAGCAGCGGCAGAACAGCTCCATCCGCCTGATCCCGTCGGAGAACTATGTCTCGCGGGCGGTGATGCAGGCGACAGGAAGCTGCCTGACGAACAAGTACGCCGAAGGGTATCCCGGTAAGCGCTACTACGAGGGCCAGCAGTTTACCGACCAGATCGAGACGCTCGCGATTGAGCGGGCCAAAAAGCTGTTCGGAGCCGATGGGGCCAACGTGCAGCCGCACTCCGGCTCGTGCGCCAACCTGGAGGCGTACTGCGCCCTGGCAAAGCCGGGCGATACCATCATGGGGCTGGCGCTGCCGCACGGCGGCCACCTCACCCACGGCTGGAAGGTCAGCAATACAGGCAAGTTCTTCAAGAGCGTGCAGTATGAACTGGACGCCAAAACGGGCCGGCTGGACTATGACAAGATCGCCGACCTGGCACGGCAGCACAAACCGAAGATCCTCATCAGCGGCTCCAGCGCCTATCCGCGGGCGATCGATTTTACGGCGTTCCAGGACATCGCAAAATCGGTCGGGGCCTATCATATTTCAGACATGGCGCATATCGCCGGGCTGGTGGCGGGCAAGGCTCACATGAGCCCGATCCCCTATTCCGACATCGTGACTACGACCACGCACAAGACGCTGCGCGGCCCGCGCGGCGGGATGATCCTGTTCAAGGCCGAGCACGAGGCCGCCGTCAACAAGGCGGTGTTCCCCGGCATGCAGGGCGGACCGCACATGCATACGATCAGCGGGCTGGCGGTTTCGCTGCACGAGGCGCTGTCGCCGGAGTTTGAGGCGTACGCCAGGCAGATCGTCAAAAACGCGGCACGGCTGGCCGAGAAGCTGATGGGCTATGGATTCAACCTCGTTTCCGGCGGCACCGACAACCACCTGATGCTCATCGACCTGCGCAATAAGAACCTGACGGGTAAGCCCCTGGCCAAGGCGCTCGACCGGGCGCATATTGAGTGCAACTATAACTCGGTGCCGGGCGATACGGCCGGACCGTTCAACCCGAGCGGGCTGCGGCTGGGCACGCCGGCCATCACCACGCGCGGGATGAAAGAGCCGCAGATGGATCAGATCGCGGCGTGGATCAATACGGTCGCCGAAAACCTGGCCAACGAGGACGCGATCAACAAGGTGGGCAAGGCCGTGCAGGATCTCTGCCGCCAGTTCCCCCTGCCGGAAGAATTTATCAAAAACCAGTAGTGCTCTGTAGAAACAGGTCAGTTTTAGCACAGAGAGCCTGCGCAGCAGGCGGCAGGTTGTAGCCACGCCTGTAAAGGCGTGGAGAATAGGCAAACCCTACCCCTGATTAAGCCCGCGCAGCGGGCGCCATGTTTCTTCTTTTTCTTCACAGCAAAAATTTTGAAAATAATCGATCACCAATCAAAAAGGCGAGCCCGCTGCGGCTCGCCTTATTCTTGACACATTTACAGGACTTTTGTCCGTGTTTGCCCGACCCCTCCGAATGGTCCGAAT
The DNA here is from genome assembly GCA_021372945.1 of Planctomycetaceae bacterium. GTDB lineage: Bacteria > Planctomycetota > Phycisphaerae > Sedimentisphaerales > Anaerohalosphaeraceae > 4572-13. The sequence continues at coordinate 6,681 of JAJFTK010000084.1, forward strand.
CGTCCGATGTGTCCTATCTCGTCCCATTTGTCCTATCACTCTTCAAACAACCTCAACCCCTTGTCCGCCATCAGGCGGATAGTCTCGCTGATCGCCGCGCAAATCTTTTGATAATGCTCCACATCGTCGCAGCTTAACGGCCGGCCGCGCCGATCCTTGAGCCACTTCTCGCACACCTGGTATCCGCCGATCATAAATTGCCACACGTCCTCGCGTACCCCCTCAAAGTACTGTGTTTCATTGATCCGCACTCGTCCCTTTGGGGTGGCACGGTCAAGCTCCGCTTGGCCGTGATTTCTTCCCGCCTGCCCTGTTATTTCATATTTCGGATACCCCGCCTCAACGATCATGCTCCCGATTACCTTAAACCCCGGCTGCAAATTCTTGTCCTCAAGTGCCGCCGATTCCATCAAATGCAGCCCTGCCAATTCATGCCCAATCCGGCACACGTCCTCAAATTGCGCCCGATCTTTAGGCATCGGCACCCGTGGAAAGTCGATCTTCAAAAACTCTGCGTATCGCTTGCGATACTGCGGCGAATGAAACACCCCGTAAATCCACGCAAACACGTCTTCCGGCCCAAACGTCCCCCTTAAAAGCTCTCCCCCTTTACAAGGGGGAGTACCGCGCAGCGGGGAGGGGGTATTCTTGTGCGCTTCTTCCAGAAAGTCCCCCCGCCCCTCCCTCACAAGCTCCAGCCTAATCCACACACAGTTTTCCTTCCTCAGCATTAGTCAATAATCATTAGTCATTTGAAAGAGTTGTTGACTGTTCCCTGTTGACATGTCCATCCGTCCTGTTCGCCCTATATGTCCCATCCCTCTTCAAACAACCTCAACCGCTTGTCCGCCATTAGACGGATAGTCTCGCTGATCGCGGTGCAAATCTTTTGATAATGCTCCACATCGTCATAGCTCAATTCCCGCCCGCGCCGGTCCTTCAGCCACTTCTCGCATACCTGGTATCCCCCGATCATAAACCCCCACACGTCTTCGCGCACCCCCTCAAAATACTGCGTTTCATTGATGTAAACTCTGCCATTGTCATATCGCGGATAGCCGGCCTCCACGACCATGCTGCCGATTATAGTAAATCCGGGCTGCAAGCCCTTGTCTTCAAGCACTGCTGCTTCCATCAAATGCAGTCTAACTAGTTCATGCCCAATAGCGCAGACCTCCGCAAATTGTTTCCTGTCCTTCGGCATCGGCACCCGCGGAAAATCGATCTTCAAAAACTCCGCGTACCGCTTGCGATACTGCGGCGAATGAAACACCCCGTATATCCACGCAAACACATCCTCCGCACAAAAGTTCCGAACTGCGCAATTATGAGCAATTCGGCAACAAGGTGGTTAGCTGCCACAAAATATTGTTGACGTTGTGCATCCTGAGTGTTATATCCATGCAAACGAGGGTATTTCCTCGATTGGTAAAGGTGATCCTCCGCAAGGGGAAATGAGATGAGAACAATAAAGAATCTGTTTTGCTCACGGTCAAATTTGCAGAATGAGGCCGACGTAGAAGCAATATTTGTCGAACGCCTTTTAAAAGCCCTGAACTATCCCGATAAAGCAATTCTCCGCAAACGCTCGTTAGCCGCTATCAAGGTAGGCCGCGGCAGTGCAAAAGAGTATTTCAAACCTGACTACGTTCTACTCGATGGTGCCGGTGAACCAATCATAGTTTTAGATGCTAAGGCGCCTTCTGAAAAATGCAGGGACTACCTGTATCAGGTATCGGGCTATGCATTGCACCTGAATCAACAAGCCAAGGACAACAATCCGGTACGGTACGTGGTCCTGACAAACGGTTTGGAATTCTATGTGTTTCCATGGGACAGTGCAACCCCATCTCTCTATTTGACATTTGAAGCTTTCGATCGGGCCAGTGAGAAGTTTTTAGAGTTAAGGTCACATTTGTCATACGGTGTCTTTGATCAGGTCAGCGTAACAAAGGCAGTGTTCGATTTTCAACGCCCAGCATTGGGCGTGCTTGTTTCCACGTTTGCCAGATGTCACAATTTGATTTGGAAAAAAGAAAAACTTGCCCCAACAGATGCTTTTTACGCTTTTGCCAAAATCATGTTTGTAAAGATCAGGGAAGACCAACGGATTCACACCCTTATAGCAAGTGGTCGGCAATTGAAAAAAGAAGAATTCTTGTTTTCTCAGCAATGGATCGCAAGCCAGAAACCGGCTGAAGACAATCCAATTGACAGCATTTTATTTAGACATTTGCAGGAAGGGCTTGAAGATGAAATCCGTAGGGGAACAAAAAAAAGGATCTTTTTGCAGGGTGAAGGTATCGGCTTGCGACCTTCCACCATTCTGGAGGTTGTCAAGGAACTTGAGCATTTTGATTTGTATGGCATTGATGAAGATTTGAATGGACGCATGTTTGAAACTTTTTTAAATGCCACAGTGCGCGGGAAAGCACTCGGTCAGTTTTTCACCCCCAGGGGGGTTGTGCATTACATGACTGACACCGTTACATTGCCGTTGACAAAGGAATACATTCCTAAAGTGCTAGATGGTTGCTGCGGAAGCGGCGGCTTTCTAATTGATGCAATGGCTCGCCTCTTTAGAGATTTGGATAATATAGGCTCATTAACTGACAGAGAGCGGACGAACCGAAAGAAGAAAATACAAGATTGTTCTTTATACGGCATTGATGCAAATGAAAAGATTACACGAATAGCTCGCTTGAACATGTATTTACACGGAGACGGTGGCAGTAAGATATTCAAGGCCGACTCTCTTGACAAAGAATTGCAGATTGAGCCTGGCATTCTGACCGAGGAAAAAGACGGTCTTCAAGAATTACAGTCTGAAGTAGCCAGCGGTACTTTTGTGTTTGATGCTATACTTACTAATCCGCCATTCAGCATGGACTACAAATCTTCGGACGTCCATGAAAAACGCGTTCTTGAGCAGTATTCTATAGCTAAAGGCGCAAGCGGCGCAACTGCGTCCTCTGCTGCTTCAAACATTTTGTTTATAGAGCGATATCTTGATCTTCTAAAACCGGGTTCTGGTGAACTGCTAACGATAATTGATGATACCGTGTTGAACGGAATTAATAGCCAACAATACAGGAACTACATCCTTGATAACTTTATTATTCTGCAGGTCATCTCGTTGCCGTTTAATACGTTTTTTAGAGCAGAGGCAAATATAAAGACTAGCATACTCCACCTGAGAAGAAAGGCCGCGGCCGAGCAACAAAGTTCTGTATTCATGGCTATCACGAATAACATCGGACATGATGACCACCAGAAGGATACCCCACATCGCAACAACTTACACACACTTGCGCAATTGTTTCATGAATGGCGAAGATCAGGTCAGCGGGCAAATCACATAATAAACAATGAACATCCTGACGAGCCATTGGGCTGCCCTATGCAAGTGTTTACAGTGGATGCGAAAGATTTAAACCCGACTAGATTAGATGCGTTTTACTATTCAGCTGAATTGCGCCAGCTCCGTTCGAGAGCCTTTGCATTGCATAAGCGTGGTGCTATATCGCTAAAAGCGGGTAAAGACTTTGCTATTGTTCCGCTTTTGACGAAGTCTGAGGTTGATGCTCTTTTCGGCCAGCATTTTAAATATTTCGAGATTGGCGATGTTACGCGCAGCGGAGTTATCGTCAACTTCCGTCAAGACACGATACAGAATCTGCCAACGCGCGGGCGGCTGCGTGTTAGGACGGGTGATGTCATATTTGCAAAAAATAATAGCAGTAGAGGCACAACGGTTGTAATTCCGGAATGGTTTGATGGTGGCTTGGTGACCACGGGTTTTATCGCTGTTAGGCCAAGACATGATAGAGAAAGGCACCTGTTAGCGTTGGCTCTGTCGGATGAGTTTGTTCGCAAACAAATTTATGGTTCATCCGGTTAATGCGTAGGTGGCATGGTGGAGGTGGAGGATCCGAAGTTTTAGGTATTCGTCATCTCTGTATCCGCAGGCTTGGCGTTGTAGCATTCCGATTTTGCGGTTCATGACTTCCAGTTTGCCCGTGCTGATGCGATGCTTATACCAGTTTAGGATAAACGGCTTCCAAGCCATTAACTTTCTTGCGGCATCGATAAGTATGCCGACGGTGC
>JAJFTK010000088.1 GCA_021372945.1 Planctomycetaceae bacterium
TACATGAAAATAACGCCTCAAGACCCAATACATTCACAGCTCAAGCACCTCTATAAGTTTGATTCGCCTAAATCAATAGCTTATAAGGACTTGAGCTATATTTTGCAAACCCCTACATCATCATAGTCTGCGGAGTACCACTTTTTTGAGGGATCTGCTTATGGACGAAACGACAGACAGGAACGGTTGGAATCCCTATCTGGCCGGGGCACTGGTGGGTGTACTGGCGATCGGGTCGGCTTGGGCTACTACACGCTGGATGGGCAAGACTCATTTCCTGGGCGCATCAACAACGTTTGTAAGGGCGGCGGGTTACGTGGAAAGGCTGGCCGCACCGGAGCATGTCGCGCAGACCGCTTATTTCCAGAAAACCGAGCCCAAACTGGATTGGCAGTTTATGCTGGTGATCGGTATTTTCATTGGATCGCTTGCCGGTTCGCTGACGGATCGGAGTTTTAAGATCGAAAGCGTTCCGCCCATTTGGCGCCAGCGCTTTGGGGGATCCGTGATCAAGCGGGCCGCCGGGGCGGTCATCGGCGGAATCGTGGCGATGATCGGGGCACGGCTGGCGGATGGATGTCCCAGCGGGCATGGACTCAGCGGCGGGATGCAGCTTTCGCTCAGCGGGCTGGCAGCCATCATTTTGTTCTTTGGAATGGGGATACTAACAGCTCATTTCATTTACAGGGAAAGGAGAGCATCATGAGCCAGGCACAATGGATCGGGCTGGTCACCGGCGTACTATTTGGTTTCTTAATGCAGAAAGGGCGCGTGCTTCGGTTTGAAAAACAGGTCGGGGCCATGCTGCTCCGGGATATGACAATCCTGAAGTTTATGCTGTCGGCGATCCTGATCGGTATGGTTGGCGTGTACCTGCTGAAGGAGCGCGGGATCATCGAATTGAGCCACAAGCCCATGAATGTCGGAATGGTTGTAATCGGCGGGATCCTGTTCGGCGCGGGCTGGTCGGTGATGGGCTATTGTCCGGGCACATCGGTGGGAGCGATTGGCGAGGGACGATGGCACGCGATTTTCGCCGTGGTCGGGATGGTGATCGGAGCAGCGGTATTTGCGGAGATTTATCCCTGGCTAAACGCGACTGTCGGTTCATGGAAGGATTTTGGCAAGATCAGTCTGCCGGAAACGTTGAAGATGTCCCACTGGGCTGTTATCGCCCTGTTCTGGGTAGTCGTGTTGGCGCTGTTCGCGTGGTTTGAAAAGAAAAAAATCTAAGTCGACAGCAAAGAACACTCACTCTTTCGGGTGACTCAAAAAAACAATGTCCTCGGGCAGGGCGACGACATCGCGGTGATCGGGGCCGAGGATCTCGCGGATCTTGGCCGAGTGCATTCCGGCGACCTTCTGCAATTCCTGTGAGCTGAGGCTGCAGACGGCTTTGGCGGTGCTGTTGAGCATCACGACCGCGCCGGCGGGGAAATTGCCTTCGATAGACGTTACGCCGGAAGGCAGCAGGCTCTTGTGCTTGCGCAGCGCCGCCAGCGCGCCTTCGTCGATGTGGATCGTGCCTTGGGCGCGGCTGTGGAGGATCCAGCGCGAGCGATTGCTTAGCTTCTGCGCGGGCATAAAGAGCGTGCCGACCTCCTGGCCGTCCAGTATCCGGGCAATGACGTCGGGCTCTTTACCGTGCGCCAGCACGATCCTACAGCCGGCGGAGGAGGCGATCTCAGCGGCTGCCAGTTTGGTCTTCATGCCGCCTGTGGAATATTTACTGCCCTTGCTGCCGGCCGCCTTGACCAGTTGCGGCGTGATCTCTGTGACCACACGAATCGGCTTGGCATCTTCGAATTTGCGAGGGTCCTTGTCATAGAGTGCATCGATGTCCGTCAGCATGATCAACAGGTCCGCGTCGATCTTGCTGGCGACGAGGGCGCTGAGCTTGTCATTGTCGCCGAAGGCCGTGCCGATCTCGGCGGTCGAGACGCTGTCATTTTCATTGATGATGGGGATGACGCCCAGCTTGAATAAGCTCTCGATGGCGTTGCGCAGGTTGAGATACGTCTTGCGATTGTTGAGCACCTCGGCAGTGAGCAGGACCTGCGAAACGATCAGGCCTTCATCGGTAAACGCGTTGTGATACTCGTGCATGAGCAGCGGCTGGCCGATAGCGGCGCAAGCCTGGCGGAGCTGCATATCCTTGACGGGGCCGTCCAGGTGCAGGGATTTAGCGCCCATGCCGATGGCGCCGCTGGAGACCAGCAGGACCTGTCTGCCATCTTTTTGGAGCAAAGCCATCTGAGCGGCCAGCGTGCGAATGTAATCGCTGTCCACGCCGTTGTCAGTGGTAAGCGTATTGGTGCCGACCTTGATGACGATGCGTTTGGCTTTCTTGAAATTGCGCATGGTTAGCCGTGCCAATCCTTATTCAATTTCCGATGCGTGAACCGCTTGCTTCCGGCCGCGTAATCCGCGACGATATGGCCACTGCCGACGAGCCGCCATTTGTAGATGAGCAGGCCCTCCAGGCCAACCGGACCGCGGGCGTGGATCTTATTGGTGCTGATGCCGACCTCGGCGCCAAGGCCAAAGCGGAAGCCGTCGGCAAAGCGGGTGCTGGCGTTCCAAAAGACATCGGCGCTGTCAACGCGGTCCATAAAGGCGACCGCTGCACTGCGATCCGAAGTGACGATCGAATCCGTGTGGCCGCTGCCGTACGTATTGATGTGTTCGATAGCCTCGTCCAGCGAACCGACTACGCGAATGGCGATGATGTAGTCGAGATACTCCGCTTTCCAGTCGTCCTGGGCCGCGGGCTTGACATCGATGTATTGCCGTGTCTTTTCGCAGCCGCGAATCTCGACGCCCTTAGCTTCCAATGCCGTCTTGATGCGGGGCAGCAGGGCGGGCGCAATCTGTTCATGCACCAGCAGCTTCTCAGCGGCATTGCATACAGCGGGATACTGGCACTTGCTGTCGAGCGTGATCGCAACCGCCATATCAATGTCTGCGGCACGGTCAATGTACACATGGCAGACGCCGTCCGCGTGGCCCAGCACGGGGATGGTCGTATTGTGCATGATGTGGCGGACGAACTCGTTGCTGCCGCGCGGGATAATCAGGTCAATATCATCTTCGAGTTTGAGCATCTCACTCACATCGGCGCGAGTTTCGAGCAGGCCGAGCCAACCGGCGGGCAAACCCGCGCTGACGGCGGCGTCGTGAATGGTCTCGGCCAGAACATGATTTGTCTCCGCTGCCTCCGAGCCGCCTTTGAGCAGAACGGCGTTGCCGCTTTTGAGGCAGAGGGTCGAAATCTGCACAAGAGCGTCCGGCCGCGATTCAAAAATGACGCCGATAACGCCGATGGGGCAGGTGACTTTGTAGAGTTCCAAGCCTTTGTCCAGTTCTGTGGCCGAGAGCGTTTGGCCGACGGGGTCGGCCAGCTTGATGAGGCTGTCGATGCCGGCGCAGACATCGTCGATCTTGGCCTGGTCGAATTTCAGGCGTTTGAGCAGGGGCTTGGCCAGATTCTCTTTTTCAGCGCGGGCAAGGTCTCGCTGATTGGCAGCGATGATAGCGCCGGTTTTGCTGCGCAGTGCCTCCGCGATCGCCGAAAGCGCAGAGTTCTTGCTTTCCGCAGGAACGGCGGCTAGAACAAGCGAGGCCTTGCGGGCACTGGATGCGATTTCTTTGATACCCATACCGAACCTATATTAAACAACAAAAATAAAATCTAGAAAATGAGGACAGCCCTGAGGGGCTGGCTGAATAATATAGCGTAAATCGAATAATAAAGCAATGATTTAGGGTTTATGGGTCAGGGTGTCGGCCAGGTAGGGAGGCAGGTGCGAGAGCTTGAGTTTGCGCCGGGTCTTGCCCGCGTGCTCCAATTCAATGCGGATGGGAGCGAATTCCTCCACAACAGACATGACTTTGTCCGCCCATTCGACCATCACCACCGAATCGGGGCGGCAGTACTCCTCAAAACCAAGGGCCTCAAACTCCCGCAGCGACTCGACCCGATAAGCGTCGATATGGTAGATGTGGACATGGCCGCCGCGGCCGAAGTACTCATTGACCAGCACGAACGTCGGGCTGCTGACCGGCTGCGACTGGCGGGCCTCAAGTCCGGCGGCAATGCCCTTGATCAGGTGCGTTTTGCCGGCGCCAAGCTGGCCAACCAGGGCGATAACCTCGCCGCCGTGCAGCGCAGCGCCGATCTTCTTGCCCAATTCGATCGTCTCCGTAGAGGATCTAGTTGTAATGGTGATATCAGTTCTGTTCATGTTAATTTCAGATTTCACATTTCCGAATTTCTGATCTCCACGGGCAAGATGCCCGTGCTACAAATGGTCGAAGCCCTGCGGCTCAAGCGGCATTAGGCCGCACGCTGACATCCGGATGTGCAGGCCCAATTTTTCCGTGATGACGCCGATCCGCGTGATCGACGTGGTCTCCAGCTTCGGCAGCTTGCGGTATTCGTCCTCGCTGAGAGTGAACAGCAATTCGAAATCCTCACCATCATGCAGTGCTGATCCAAGGGGGTCGGCCAGCTTCCGGACCGCTTTCGATTGCGGTATCTGGTGGGCTTCGAGGATCGCCCCGACCGCGCTTTGCGTACAGATGCGACTGAGGTCAGTGCTAAGGCCGTCCGAAATGTCCATCATGGAATTAAGCTTGGCGGCTTTGGTGATGGCCAGGGCCTCATTGACGCGCGGCGTGAACGACAGGTGCTTGCCGAGCAGCGAGCCGCCGAGCGTTCCGGTGACGCAGACAATATCGCCGGGCCTTGCACCGCTGCGGCGCACCGGCTCATGCCAGCCCGAGACGCGGCTGAGCATCGTGATCGCTACGGCGAAGCGGCCGTCGGCATGCCGCCATTTGGTGATGTCGCCGCCAATGACCGGACAATTGAACATTTGCGAGGCCCGCGAAGTACCCTTGTGCAGTTCCTTGAGCTCGTTGGCGGTGAAGTATGCCGGCAGGGCGGTCGCACCAACCGCGCAAACGGGCACAGTGGCCATCGCCGCGCAGTCGCTGAGGCTGGCAGCCATGGCCTTGTAACCGGCTTGCTCCAGCGTGCACGAGGCCAGGTCAAAATGCACGCCGTCCAGCAGCATGTCCGTCGTGATCAAAAGCGTGCCATCGACTCCCGCCCGCACCTGCGCCATGTCATCGCCAATGGTTATTGGGATGATCGATGCGTCCACTTTCGTCTGTTCGGCGTACCACGATGTAATCAGGTCTTCTTTATTCATAAGAACTCAAGAACACAAGAACTCAAGAACCCAGAATAATTTAACAATTATCAATTTTAGAACGATACATTGTCAATAGTTTGCTGACTTCTTCAATTTGATGTCTCATGGCAGCGGTATCACAGTAGCCTAAATCATGCGACAGAATCGAATAGTATCGAGTTTCTTCCAATGAACCGTAGGCAATGTTCAGAAAATTAACCTTGTCTGCTTTCGATTTTTTCCTGAAGCCCTCCGCAATATTGGCCGGAACGGAAATGGCTGCACGACGCATCTGACTGACCAATCCATAGAGTTCATATTTCGGGTATTTCTGTGTTTCTGTGTAAATAGCTAAGACCATTTTATGAGCTTTCTGCCATACGAATAAATCCTCGAATCGCTTGGCGGCAGGATGTTTCTTGTTGTCTTCTTCTCTTTCCATAGTAATCTCCTCTCTTCTTGAGTTCCTGTGTTCTTGAGTTCATTGTTCTTTGAGCTTGCCTTTCCAGTAATGAAGCTGGGCGCGGGCGGATTCGGGACCGGCGGAGCCTTTGGTGGCGTAGGCGCGGCAAACGCCCGCCGGATCGAGTGTGACATACACATCGTGCTCGATCTTATCGCACGCCGCCTGGAACTGTTCGATCGTCAGTTCGCCGAGTTTGTTTTTGCCTTCCTGTTCGCATAAAGCGACCAGACCGCCGACGATGCCGTGGGCCTGGCGGAACGGAATGCCTTTCCGCACGAGGTACTCGGCCAGCGCGGTCGCGTCCAGGAAGCCTGTGTCCAGACCATCGGCGATCCGCTTGGTGTTAAACGCCGTATGGCTGACGATCGCCGTTGTCATCTGAAGGCAGGCATCGATCGTATCGGCGGCCTTAAAAACGTGGATCTTGTCTTCCTGCAGGTCGCGGTTATAGGTCAAAGGCTGCCCCTTAAGAATCGTCAGCATCGCCATTAGAGACCCATAAACCGCCCCGGTCTTGCCGCGGATGAGTTCGAGCATATCCGGGTTTCGCTTTTGCGGCATCATGCTCGAACTGGTGCAGTAGGCATCGTCGATCCGGATAAACGAAAACTCGCTGGTCGTAAACAGGATCCAATCCTCGGCCAGCCGCGACAGGTGCGCTGAGATCAGCGAACAGCAGAAGATAAACTCCGCGCAGAAGTCGCGGTCCGATACGGCATCGATGCTGTTGTACGTGATATCTTTGAAGCCCAGGTTCCTGGCCGTCATCTCGCGATCCAGCGGCAGGGTCGAACCGCAAACCGCACCGCTGCCCAGCGGGCTGACGTTAAGCCGATCGCGGCAATCCTTGAGCCGGCTGTAGTCGCGGGCCAGCATCTCGACAAAGCTGAGCAGGTACGATGCGATGCTTGCCGGCTGGGCCCGCTGCAGGTGCGTATAGACGGGCATAATGTCATCCGTGTACTTTTCCGCCGACCGCACAAACGCAAGCTGCAAGCTGGTGATGCGTCCAAGCATCGTTTCGATCGCGTCGCGCATCCACAGCCGAATATCGGTAGCCACCTGGTCGTTGCGGCTGCGGCCCGTGTGCAGGCGTTTACCCGCTTCGCCGATCTTGGCCGCCAGCGCCGATTCGATGGCCATGTGGATGTCTTCCTGTGTCTTGTCGAAGACAAACTTGCCCGCCGCGATCTCGTCGCCGATCTCCAGCAGCCCGCGTTTGATCTCGGCCAGTTCGCTCCTGCTCAGAAGCTTCTGCTCGCAGAGCATTTCGGCATGCGTGATCGAACCGGCGATGTCATACTTGTACAGCCGCCGGTCATACGAAAGCGATTCCACGAAATCAACCGCCAGTTCGTCCATTGCCCCGCTTAACCGCTTTTCCCAGCTCTTTTCGTGCTTGGTCATATTTGGCCCTCATTCGATTTTATATAAAAGTATCCACAATGGTAAGGGCGAACTATCCGCATGTCAAATGCAAAAGAAACGCGGAAATGTGGAATTACTGCTGGCGCAAAAGTTTTCTTCTTTTTGGCAGGATTAACAGGATTTTTACATTCTCGTGTCCTTGAGTTCGTGGGTTCTTGAGTTCTTCTGTTTTTATCGGCCAATCTTAATGAATTTCTGCTTCTAAAAAATCATCATCCCTGTGTTTGCCAGCGGGGCGATTGTTTCTTAAGTTTTGTTTGGAAACACAAGTAAACAAGAGTTCTTTGACAAGCAAATATCGGCCTGGCATGACAGTTAGCAGTGAACAGTTATCAGTCAGCAGTTATCAGTGAGCCGTCAAAAGAGCAAAGCTTTTTTTGAGTATTCTGTCCGGACGGAATCTGAGCCGATTTACGGGGCCCTTGGCCATCCGAGCGATGAGCCGCAATAAAGGGCGGAACTGATGTTCTTTTCGGCGAATGATTTCTAAACGCGAATAAGTGGAACCACGAATGAACACCAATAGACACAAAAAATAACCGGCAGAGATTCACAAAGGCTTTGACGCAAAACAAGAGTCTCACTAACAAATTCGATACCGTAAAACAGCTAAGTAAAACGAAAGGGGTAACACAATGAGAAAGATGAGAAAAGGGTTTACATTGGTAGAAATTCTGATCGTGGTCGTCATCCTGGGTATCCTGGCAGCGATCGTGATACCTCAGTTCTCGGACGCCAGCACGCAGTCGAAGGTCAGCAGTTCGCTGAGCAGCCTTCAGAGCCTGCGGTCTCAGATTCAACTGTACAAGATTCAACACAATGACATTGCTCCTACATTGGCGGACTTTGAAAGTGCGATGACGTGGTGTTCAGATTCTACCGGCCCTAAGACCGGCTATGCGGCAAGAACTGCTACAAACAAGACCTCACACCCCTGGGGACCTTACATGCAGAGCGTTCCCATGAATCCCTGGGCGGCTGCGCTTACCGCAGATTCACTTGGAGCGGCAGATGGCGCTGGTGTCGGCTGGGTTTACAATGAAGTAACTGGCGACATCTACATTGGTACCGGTGACATTACAGATGCGGAAATCAAAACGAAGTTGAAAGATGCTGGTGGCGTATACGTTGCCGTTCCTTAGTCAGTGATTGTACTAAACAGCCGGCCGGCTCCTTGAGTTCAGAGGGGCGGGCCGGCTTCTTTTAATTGATTATCGATCATTGGCGATTGATTACTGTAAAAAATGGCCGGGACGAGATTTGTGAGAAGGCGACGGATTCCAGGAATAAAAAAAGCCGGCGAGAGGCCGGCGGTACCAAAGATGAAAGGCCGGCGAGACGCCGGCCGTACTTTCAAGAACGTGCACGGGAATGTAAGACATGGAAACCAAAAAGAAAAAACTTACGGTGTGTGACTGGTGCGTCCTTGTCGTGATCTTCGGCATGGGCGCTTCGCTATTGACACCCGGGATCAGCCAGGCGGTCGAAGAGAAGAAGCTTTCCGACCTGGTGGACCGACTCCAGATGATCCGTTCCGAGATCCTGCTTTACCAGACTGAACACAACGGCCTGCTTCCCGGCCAGCGATTTGCCAATGACATCGTGACCGAACAACGGTTTATTGAAGCGCTCGGTCAGCAGCGTCTGGACGGCAAGCGCAGCTATCTGCGATATCTGCCCGACAACCCTTACGTCGCTGCGCCTGAATATGCCGCCAAACTCAAATGCGTGAACGACCCCAACTGCCGGCCTACCGGCAGCGAAGGGGCCGCCTGGTGGTTCAATGGCTCAACCGGCGAATTTCTGGCGATCGATTCGGCCTTCCACACGAACTACTAAACTGTAAATTGAATATTGTAAATTGTAAATCGATAGCGAACAATTCAGGTTTACGCAATGAACATACACAATTTACAATCTACAATACACAATCAGTACTGTCCCATTAACTTGAGACTAATTTAACATAACTGTTTTCATTATATAATGTTACAGCAAAAAACAACTGTTATCGATTTGAACTGGCGGTTATCCTGCGGTGATATTTTTGTATCACCAGTCAGGAGACGT
>JAJFTK010000093.1 GCA_021372945.1 Planctomycetaceae bacterium
ATCCTTTTTGCAAGATTTTGAAGGCATCTTCCTTGAAAGCTTGCAAAATTGTACCCGATTTTATCAGCCGAATAAACCACAAACCAACGCCAAACCAGCTTTTCAATACAAATCACAAACTTTCTCAGGGACGACTAATTAGCTTTGAGTCGTGAGTCGTGAGTTGTGAGACGTGGAAGGCTCGTTTTAATACCCCCTCCCAATTTCGTTGAGTCTGGTTTTATTTAATTCACTGTACTTGCGCGGTTTTTGGGGTTATAGATTTTTCTCAAGGGCGATCTCGTCGCAGTTGTCCTGCTTGGGGCAATTGGCACAGTCGCTCCAGACCTTCATCGGCAGCTTGTCCATATCCACGCGCACAAAGCCGACCTTTTCAAAAAACTCCGGCACCATCGTCAGCGTGAAGATCTTTTTGAGGCCCAGGCGCCGCGCCTTGTCCAGGCAGCTCTCGACCAGCTTTCTGCCGACGCCCTTGCCGCAATCGCTTTCCTGGACCGCCAGCGATTTGATCTCGGCCAGGTTCTCCCAGAGCACCTGCACCGCGCAGCAGCCGATCACGGACCCGCCCTCTTCGGCGACCACGAACGTCATCAGCCGTTCATAGATATCCGACATCGAGGCGAACAGCATCCGGTCCACCTCGGCGTAGCGATTGATCAGTTGGTGGATCGCCTTGACATCTTTAATGCTCGCATCCCGTATCTCCATAGTCATAACGTTATCAAACATCGCTGTGGAATGCAATCAAAATTGAACCGTGAACCGCCGCAGGCGGTTAGGATGGGATGTATTAGCCGGCTTTGGCGGGTTCGAAGAGGTAGACGCGGCCTTTGCCGGCCTGCTTGGCGGCGTAGAGCGCCTGGTCGGTGGTCTTGGTGACATCTCCGGCACAGGTTTCGCCGTCGTATTGGCCCACCCCCACGCTGATCGAAAGCGGGATCTTGTTCTGTTCCCACATCATGGGCGTGCCTTTGACCATGTTGACCATGCGGTCGGCGACAACGGCGGCATCGGAAATGGTGGTGTTGGGCAGGATGATGGAGAATTCATCCCCGCCATAGCGGGCCGCCACGTCGATCTGCCGGATGCAGGCCGCAATGCGCTTGGCGATCTGCTTGATGGCCATGTCGCCGGCGCGGTGGCCGTGACTGTCATTGATGGGCTTCAAGTTATCGATATCGGCCATGATGATGGACAGCTTGCCGCCATAACGCTGCGCCCTGCGAAGCTCCGCCTCGAGCGTCTCGTAGAACGTCCTGTGATTGAGCATCCCCGTCAGGCCGTCCGTCTGAGCCTGACGCTGGGTCTTTTCGAAGAGGCTGATATTGCCGATGGAGGCGCCGATGAGTTGGCGGAACAGCTCGACGACGGTGATGTCGGTCGCGTTGAAATTGCCGTTATCGGCCTTGTCGCTCAGGTTCAGGACGCCCACTACCCTGCCGTGACAGATCAGCGGCGCGATAATGCAGCAGGAGGTCTCATAGTTCTTGGCAAACAATCGCTGCATCGACTGGATAGCGGGCCCGGCGATCTGCTGGGTATCATCCACGATCAGCAGTTCTTTGCTGCGCACCGCGGCCACCATCGGTGACGGCGGATTCTGATTGAGCGACACGATATTATTGATGATGAACGGGTGATTATTCTTTTCAAGGTGCAGGATGTCGCTGTTGTCATCAAGGATATAGAGCGAGGCCATCTTGGCCCCGATCAGCGCCGGGATCTCGTGAATGCAGATATCCGCGATGCGTTTGACATCCAGACAGTTTATCTTTTTGGCCAGCGGCGTGATAATATCAAGGCGCAGATTTTCACCTGAAAGCATCTTGAGCTTTGCCGCATTCTTATATTCCATATAACACCTTGCTTAAACCCTTCACCATTGTTTTCCTGAGCTTATATCGGGTGAAGGGCGAGGCGTTTTAAGCAGCTTCGCAGAAAAATTGCGGCCGAAAAATAGCCATTCCGGACCCGTCCCGGCTACTATTGGCATTCATTTGAACGTCCCATAAACCGCCCCCTCCCTCTGTAATTTATATTTTTTTTTGGAAAATTTTGAGAATTGCTTTGACAATCACGCAATAGCGTTTACATTTTATAAAATGTAAAACGGCTTTGCATCCTTGAAGAGGTAAGCGTCTTATGCAGACATCCGAGAAAAGTTTCAGCGTTCCGGCCAAGCTCTACCGCATTGGTGAGATCGTGCAGCATACTCCCTTTACCCGGCAGACCATCCACAACTACACAACGATGGGATTGATCCAGGAGTCCAACTGGACGCAGGGCGGTCACCGGCTCTATGATGCGTCGGTATTCGAGCGCCTCTGGCAGATCCAGGAGATGCGCAAAACCAAGAGCCTGACGGAGATTCGTGAACTGTTAAGCTCGCCTAACGCCGCCGCGGCGACCCCCCGGCCCTGACAGGACATCGGATATGAACCTAAGCACGACCCTAACTGATAACATGACCGAAGTTCTTACACGGATCATCGAGTTCACGGAACGGCGGCGCGACGTCCTGACCCGTAACCTGTTCGATTACCGTCAGCGCGGCTTTCGCCCTTTCGACCTGCCGGTCAATGAATTCGCGCTGTGCATGACCGAGGCCGTGTGCGAACATGTCCGCAGCCGGCGGCTTCTGCTGTGCGACCGTCAGCACGTTCAATTCGAGACGGACGGCCGCTTTGAAGCGGCGCCGGTCGTCGATCACGAATCGGAAAATTTTCTTCAAACGGATATTCGGCAGTATCTGCAGGTGCAGATACGCAAGCTCTCTGAAAACTTAATGAATAACAGGATTGCTGTGGAATTGCTTAAGCAAAGACAGCAGCAAAACGCTCTGTAAAACGACTCTCAGGAACGTAACTTAAAAAGGCTTTAAAATGTCTTGCAGGCGTGGTTTGTTTCAGATATATGTCAATGCCTGTGTTTTATCTGCCTGAGGGTGGTTTAGCAAGGCGTACGGCGGAATTTACCCGGCGGCAGCTTACTTGGAAGGATTCAATTTCATGCATGGACCGGGTGATGTAGTGCACTTGCAGCAGGGCTGCAGCAGCGCTTCCTCCTGCGGCGCGGCGATTATCGCCGTGACCAGCGGCAAAGGAGGCGTGGGCAAAACCAACATTGCCGCCAATCTTTCGCTGTGTATGGCGATGGAAAACCAGCGGGTGCTTCTTCTGGACGCGGACATGGGGCTGGGCAACCTGGATATTGTCTTGAATATCCAGTGCCGCTACAACCTCATGCACGCGGTGTCGGGCGTCCGCAGCCTTGACCAGGTCATCCAGGTCGGGCCGGCGGGCGTGGAGATCATTTGCGGCGGTTCGGGCGTCGAAAGCTTGGCCAATCTCAACAACTTCCAGCGTCAGCGTCTGATCGAGCAGCTCCAGAGTCTTCAATCACGCTGCGATATCCTCCTGGTGGATACGGGCGCCGGCATTCATTCGACCGTGATCGCATTTTGTTTGTCGGCGGATCACACGCTGGTGGTGACCACGCCGGAACCGACCGCCATGACGGATGCTTACGCGATGATCAAGGTGCTGGCGGCCAATCACTATGCCGGCCGCATCAGCTTGCTGGTGAACATGGCCCAGAATCTCGCCGAGGGCCGAAAGATCTACCGCCAGATCGCCGATGTCGCGGGGCGGTTTCTGAATGTCGCCGTCTATGAGGCGGGCATCCTTTGCAGGGACGAATGCCTCGTGCAGGCGGTTCGCAGACGCGAGCCGGTCGTTCAGGCCTTTCCAAGGTCCCAGATTGCAGGCGCCTTGGCGGCGGTCAGCCGGCGGTTGACTCACACAGCATACGAAAGAACCGGCGAGGAAGGATTTTTTCGCAAAGTGGTTGACTGGTTCTTCTAATGGCGCTGCTGTATTTGGTCGATAGCTTGCGGCTTGAAACTCGCCATGAATCAAGGGTTTTAGCCGATCGCGAAAGGGAATGCATGAAAGTTATCGGACCAGCCGTTCAGACGGCACCAAAAATACTGAAAAACACGGAGGTTTTAGGTATGAAGGCCCCCCAATTAGAAAAAGACGAAATCAGCCGGGTGTGGCAGGATTTCCATGAGACGCACAGCGACCGCAGCCGCAATACGCTCATGGAACGTTACCTGCACCTGGTGAAATATACGGCCGAACGCATCTGGGTCAAGCTGCCGGACAAGGTCGATCTGGATGACCTGGTTCAAGCAGGAATTTTCGGCCTGATGGACGCCATCGACGCGTTTGACCCTTTGCGCGGCGTCAAGTTCGAGACTTATTGCAGCCCGCGCATCCGCGGCAGCATCCTCGATGAACTCCGCAGCATGGACTGGGTCCCGCGTTTGGTGCGGGCCCGCGCCCACCAGCTTGACCGGGCCCGCCGCACACTCGAAGCATTGCTCGGGCGTATCCCAACCGATCAGGAACTGGCCTCGGAACTGAATCTGAGCAAGGAGGATTTTCACCGTCTGCAGCGCGACGCCAACGCCATCGGCCTCATTTCGCTGAATAATAAGTTTAATGAAAGCGACGGCCAGAAGGAAATTCGCGAAGTCGATATTATTGAGGATCAGAAGAGCCAGAATCCGGTGACGGAGGTGCAGAAGCGTGACCTCAAGAACCTGCTTTCAAAGGGGCTTACCCGTGCCGAAAAGCTGATCATCTTTTTATATTATTATGAAGAGATGACCATGAAGGAGATTGGCGCCACGCTGGACCTTTCCGAGTCGCGTGTCTCGCAGATGCATTCGTCGATCGTGGCCCGACTCAAGGCCCAGATGAACAGCCGCAAAAAGGAATTCGTGGTCAATACCTAATACTGAAATACATCCACCTTCAATATTTTCCCCCGAATACCGGCGCCTGATACGCCGGTATTTTTTTGCTTGTTACTTTAAGGGCTCGATGAGACGTTGCTTTCGACCGGCAAAAGGCTCCCGCCACGTCCCGTCTTCTGCCACGATATAGAGCTTATGTGAGCGCATGTCGGTCACCCGAGTCCCACTCGGAAATTGTATTTGCAGATCGCGAGCGGGGATTTCTTCATTGACAATCAATTTCTCCACTTTAACGGTCTCTCGGTCGAGAAGCTTTTTCTTGTCCGGCAATATACGATACGCTTCAAAGACAACGCTGGTCGGCAAGGTCACGCTGCCGAATTTTTCGAAATGGTCTGCCTCATATCGCAGCTCTGTGTTTCCAAGCTGACATTCGTAGCGCATCGGAACCGGTGAGCCATCAAAATCACGAATATAGACCTTTCCTGTCAAGCTCTTGTCTGAGAATTCCAGACAATGAAGCTTCTGTTGGTCATTGCCTGCCAAACCAAGATACTTAACAGTGGTATCTTCCTTGCGCAGATAATCCGATAATGACATGTTCGTTACCTCAGGCAGAAGCCATCTAGCCGGTGTTACATGCATACTGTAAGGCTCTCTGTAAACACCGCCTTCCTTGCGTTCAGGAGTAAGCCATTTTGTATTTTCACCATCGAAAGCTTGGATTCGTCTTTCCGTCGCGATGATCCGGACCTGCTTGGTGTTATTGGGGTCAGGAAAAATCGGCTTGCGAAATTGCGCCGGAACAAGTGTATATTCGACAGTGTTTTTTTCACGGTTTTCTTTTTTCAGCCAGGTATATCTTTGTTCATATCTTACGATTTCGGCAGGCACGCCTGGTTCGTCAAACAATGTCTCCGTGGACACAATGCAGACAGCATAAATACTGCGCATGCTCTCGTCCCGGCGGGATAGTTGCATGACAGACTCTGGAGCGGCTGCGGTGACATAGTTTATTGAAGCTAACAGTATCAAGGCATCGCATAGCCTGCTAGGTTTTTTCATAACTGTCTCCTTAGACTAATAAAATTTGGATAGCATCATTCAGATACAGGAACACATCCATACCCGCCTTGGTAAATTTCCGTCGCCCGCAGACGCTCGCAATCTGAATCTGTATACTCATAAACCTGGATACATGCATAAAATCCGCAATCTTCGCTTATGCAACTCGGGTATACAAGCAGTATCTGCTCGTCCCTGCGATAGTGGTCTCCCTCAGGACGGCAAGGGCCGGCTATGGAACATGGGTCGTATAGTATTTCGCATGCACCATCGACACAGCTTTCACACAGAGTGGGATCGCAACAGTCTTCATTGCAGCAAACTTCACCTGTGTAGCAGCAGTGGTTAGAAAAAGGATTTTGACAGCAGAACATGTCGGGGTCGCCGCCGCAGACTGCACACCCACCCAGCTCAGGTATTCCACACCATTCACATAGGCTGACGTTACAGCAGATGCCATTACCGCAACAAAATAAATTAGGATCATCATTACAGGATACCCGACGCCCATCTATACACTCTTCGCAATACTCGATCGGATCATAACAGAATCCTTTGCAGCAACCTTCTCCCTCATTACAGTAGCAATCACATTGCCCGTCGACGCACGTTTCACATTCAAGATTGTCGCAGTTGCTAACGCAAGTATTATTCTGGCAGACTTCGCAATTGGCAGAATCGCATGTGGATTGGCATTGCCCGTTGACGCAGCCCAAGCAGTTGATGCTGGGGCAGCAACCATTACAGCAGGCTCCGCTGCAGCATGACCCGTTGCAGCAGACATCGTTTGTAAGACAATTCCAGACGCACTCAAGTCCGGACGCGCTGTAGCATGGGGGACAGGGCGGCGGCGGGCAGGAACAGGCATAAGCAGAAAGCAAAGCCGTTAGAATGATGATGCATGTTTTTGTTTTTTCAGTACTCATTTGCCGCAACCCTCCAAGCCCTGCAGAATTCTGCGAATTATCCCTGCTTTTTCGTCATTCTCATAGTTGGTATCCAAAAACCAGTTGATGTAAACGGCCGCAGAGACAGGCTTGCCCTGGGCAAGATAAATTTGCGCCAGCCGGATTGCCGCGTACTCAACAACCGACTCGCTCGGATAATCCTCAAACAGCGTCTTGTACCCCCATTCAATAATTGGATCGGCCTCATTCGCGGTAATCGCGTCTTCATCTCTGAGCTTTTCGTAACAATGTGAAATCATCCAGTGCATCGGCCCGGCATATTCATAGTGCGGGTCTGCTTCAATTGCCGCCAGAAAACTTGTGGCCGCCGGATACCATTGCTTCAATTGCCAGTAATTTAATCCCGTCATATAAGAAGCCATGCAGCGGATACGGGCATTCGGCAGGTTGGGCAGAGCTCCATTGAAGACGTCAATCCCTTTTTTGTATGCGGCCGCGGCAGATTCCGTGTCTTTGTTTGTGGCTGCCCTTTGCGCGGACCAATAATATTCCTCTCCGATGTCCAGCATAGAAGAAGCCGCCTCTTTCGGATAATCTGTAAGGTATCTGGTATATAGCAGATCAATCTGTTCCTGTACCCCTGCATCGCTATCCAATCGGACATACCCCTTGCCGATGCCTTCTGCGCAGCGGATCTGTACTTTGGGGTCCGGACTTGCTGCAGACAAATCCTGAAACATTCCAATTCCATAGGCTACATTTTCCGGCCCATTCAAATTCATAATTGAATCAATATTGTTCATCTGTACCCAGGCACCTTTTTCGTGTTCCGGATACAAGGCGAGCGCCCGGTCTCCCAGTTCCAAGCCTTTCACATAGAGCTGCTTTTTAAGGAGATACTTCTGGAGATCGACCACCGCCGTCAAAAATTGATCGACAGGCTCAGAATACGCACTGAATAGCAGTTCCATCTCTGTCTGGGCCTTGTTCGGATCACCCAGCCCTGTAAAGACCTGCACCATCTTTTCGGTAGTCCAAGCGGACCGCTGGCCGGGATCTTGTTCAAGCAGCCATTCATATATCTGCCTTGCCTGCAGGGGCAGATTAAACTCGAGATAAGCGTCGGCAATTTTTTGTACAAGACGGGCAACCTTTGTTTTTGAAGACTTGTTATCCATCTGAAGGCCCCGGTACCTAGACAGCAATAGGGCCGTTGCATTCTCTGCGCCGTTATAGTCTCTAAGCCGAATATCATTCATTACCAGATCGCTTAGAGTAAATATTTCTTCGGGGTGATTTGGCCAGGTTGATAGTGACAAATGACATAACTCTTTTGCTTTGGTAAATTGACTCGCAGCGAAATACGCGGTTGCGATGTTTCGAATACTCTTCCAAGCCTCGGCTTCATCATTATACTCATCTATTATTTTATGACTGATGGATTCACTTTCGGCGTATTCTCCCAGTTGGATTTGGGCAATCGCCAGAACGCTGAGCATGGCTGCTGCTTCCGCTCGATTCTGACAATTCAATAATTGGGTTTGGCAGAGTTGTCTGGCTTGAGATGGCTGATTTACGTCTAAATAAGAAGCGGCAATTCGTCGTATTCGCGTGTCAATTTCTTCGTGACCGGCGTAATCAGAAAGCAGATTTTGAATGGCTTGGTCTGCCAAGGTATTGTTGCCATATTTTATATGGAGTAACGCCAGGTGATACAAGGATTGAAATGCATAATCCGTTTGGGGATAGCTATCCACAATATTTTGATGGTTCGCGCAGGCGCAGTCATAATTGCCTTGTCGTTTGCATTGCTCGCCCGCCTGCTGCCATTCCTTCACCTGATGAGGAATGGACTCTTCTTGCGAAAAAACAATTGAAACGGAAGCGAAAAAACACAAGCAGATGAAAACGTTAAGGATTGCTCGACCCGTCGATTCACCCATAAATCGCATACGCATACTCCCTTCCATCTATACAGACTATTCTGCACAGCCTTATGTGAGGATTTAGAGGAAATGCCAAGATGCTGAGCCAATGATGCTTCTAAACTCTCCTTGTCCTTCTTCTTTTTTCAAGACCTTGTGCATGCCAAGATGCCGCCCTGAGCAGGCTTACCACAACCGAAAACTTCTCAACTAAACAATACTTTACCCCCCCCCCGTTGCTGTCAAACAAAAAATTGATGGATTAGAATTTTTTTTCCACAATTTCAGATATTGTGGTCTTATACTTTTCCTGCACTTTGGGAATACATCCACTTTTTCTCTTTATAATCGAAATTGTAGTGTCCTCGGACCTTCATCACCGCAACATTCTCCGGCAGCTCGATAAAATACTGGTCCGTGTCGTCAAAGAGCACCTCGATGCCCAATTCCAGAATATACGAGGCCTTGTCCTTTGCAACGTGAATGATGTCATAGGCGATGTCGAGTTCGTCGAGCATGCGCTTAATATCGCTTTCGGTGCCCGGCACGCGATCGGTTACGACATGGATCTCGTGTCCGGCGGCCTTGAAGGCCTTAGAGAAGGCCGAGAACACCTTTGGATACATTGTAATCGTGGCGTCCAGGTCAATGGCGATCTTCATGGTCTCGTCCTTTCCTCGGGCCTGAACACACGCAGGTTTCGAAGATTGACATAGACCGTCTCGCCGGTGCGAAGCTGCAGCTCATCGTAAAGCTGCCGCGTGATTTCCGCCTCAACGCTTTGGTTCGTGTCCAGCCGGACCAGTTGGATCCGCGCCACGGGGCCGGCGATGCTGAGATGCTGCACCCTCGCCGCGATCGCCTCGGGATGCGCCGTTCGCGACAGCTCGATCTCGTGCGGCCGCACATAGGCAACCACCTCGGGCTTTTCCTTGCCGGCCTCACTGCTCTCGATCCGGACCTTCCCTTCTTCCAGCCGACCATGGAAGAGGTTTACATCGCCGATGAAATGATAGACAAATTCATTGGCCGGATGATCATAAACCTCCTGCGGCGTTCCGATCTGTTCGATCTCGCCATGGTTCATCACGACGATGCGGTCGGCCACCTCCATCGCCTCGTCCTGGTCGTGCGTCACGAAGACGCTGGTGATGGATATCTCTTCATGCAGCCGCCGCAGCCAGCGCCGCAGGTCCTTCCGCACCTTGGCATCGAGCGCCCCGAACGGCTCGTCCAGCAGCAATATCCTGGGCTCGACCGCCAGCGAGCGCGCCAGAGCCACGCGCTGCCGTTGACCGCCGGAGAGCTGCCTGGGGTACAGCGCCGCGTGTCGTTCGAGCTGCACCAGCTTGAGCAGCGCGTGCACGCGCTGGCTGATCTCTTCTTTGCTTGGGCGGCTCTTTCGCGGACGCACGTTCAATCCGAACGCGATGTTGTCAAAAATGTTCATGTGCCTAAACAGCGAATAATGCTGAAATACAAAACCCACCTGCCGCTGCCGTACGCCGCTGTTGGTCACGTCTTCCTCATGGAAGATGACCGCCCCGCTGCCGGGGTCCGGGGTTTCAAGTCCGGCGATGATCCGCAGCAGGGTTGTTTTGCCGCAGCCGGAGGGCCCCAATAGCGCCAGCAGTTCCCCCGTGCCCACGGTCAGGCTGATATTCTTCAGCGCGGTAAAGCTGCCGAACGTCTTTGTCAGGTTAGTGATCTGGATACTCATGTTAAATTTCTCCAAGCGCTGCGGCCTGTTCCCTGCGCGTCTTCCACTCGATGAAGGACCTGATCGCCAGCGTGGCCACCGCCAATAGCGTCAGCAGCGATGCCATCGCGAACGCGGCGGCAAAATTGTATTCGTTGTATAGGATCTCGATATGCAGCGGGATCGTATTGGTCTGCCCGCGAATGTGGCCGGAGACCACCGACACCGCCCCAAACTCGCCGATGGCCCGCGCGTTGCAGAGGATCAGGCCATAAAGCAAGCCCCATTTGATGTTCGGCAGCGTGACCTTGCGGAAGATCTGCCAGCCGCCGGCCCCCAGCACCAGCGCGGCCTGCTCCTCTTCGGTGCCCTGCGACTGCATCAGCGGGATCAGTTCGCGGGCCACGAACGGAAAGGTCACGAACAGCGTTGCCAGGATGATGCCCGGCAAAGCGAAAATGATCTGCACATCGTGCGCCTTGAGCCACGGACCGAACCAGCCGCGTGATCCAAACAGCAGTACAAAGATCAAACCGGCAACGATCGGCGAGACCGCAAACGGCAGATCGATCAGTGTCAGCAGAAGGCCCTTGCCGCGAAATTCGAATTTGGTGATCGCCCACGAGGCCGTGATGCCGAACAGCAGGTTGAGCGGGATGACCGTCGCGGTAACGATCAGCGTCAGCTTGATGGCGCTTCTCGCATAGGGGTCCGTAAACGATTTGAAATAGGCCCCGACCCCCTTGCGAAACGCCTCGACAAATACGGCCGTCAGCGGCAGCAGCAAAAATACCAGCAGGAACAGCACCGCCGCGGCAATAAGCAGCCGCGCTGTCCACCCCTGTTCGTTTGAAGCGGTAGTCATTGTTTTCATAGCGTCTCCCGATTGCGCAGTGCCCATCGCTGCAAGAGGTTGATCGCCAGCAGCAGGATGAACGACAGGACCAGCATGATCATCGCGATCGCCGTTGCGCCGGCGTAATCGTATTGCTCCAACTTCGTGATGATGAGCAGCGGCACGGTCTCCGTTTTGCCGGGCATGTTGCCGGAAATAAAGACCACGGAGCCGTACTCGCCCAGCGCACGAGCAAAGGCCAGCGCAAAGCCGGTCAACAGCGAAGGGATCAGTTCCGGCAGGATGACCAGTCGAAACGTCTGAAACCTTGTCGCGCCCAGGCTCGAGGCCGACTCTTCCAACTCCTTGCCCAGATCCTCAAGCACCGGCTGCACCGTACGGACCACGAACGGCAGGCCGATGAACGTCAGCGCAACGACGATCCCAATCGGCGTAAAGGCGGCCTTTATGCCCAAAGGTTCCAGAAGCCGGCCGATCCAGCCATTGGGCGCATAAAGCGTCGTCAGCGTAATGCCCGCCACCGCCGTCGGCAAAGCGAACGGAAGGTCGATCATGGCATCGAGCAGCCTTCGCCCGAAAAAGCGATAGCGCACGAGGACCCAGGCGGTCAGCAGGCCGAAGAGTACGTTGATCGCCGCGGCGGCAAATGAGGTCCAAAACGACAGACTGAACGCAGAGAACACCCGCGGCGAGCTAAGTATCTTCCAAAGCTGCGCCGGATCGATCCTGGCAGCGGCCACAAAGATCGCTGAAAGCGGGATCAGCACGATCAGGCCGAGGTACAACATCGAATACCCCAGCGTCAGGCCAAACCCCGGCAGCACTTTCCTTTGTCTGACTGTGGTCATGAACTCGCCGTCCGGCTATTTTACATTGTAGATCTGGTCGAACACGCCATCATCGTTGAAATGCGTCTGCTGGGCCTTTTCCCAGCCGCCAAATACCTCGTCGATCGTAAACAGTTTGATCTGAGGAAATTGCGCGGCGTACTTTTGGCGGATCGAATCAAGCCGGGGCCGGTAGAAATGTCTGGCCGCGATGTCCTGGCCCTTTTCGCTGTACAAGAATTCCAAATATGCCTGCGCGACCTGACGCGTGCCGTGGCGCTCGACCACCTTGTCCACCAATGCCACCGAAGGCTCGGCCAGGATGCTCAGCGAGGGGATCACGATCTCGAACTTGTCTTTGCCGAATTCCTGGATCGCCAGGAATGCCTCATTCTCCCATGACAGGAACACGTCCCCGATGCCGCGCTGCACAAACGTCGTCGTCGAACCGCGGGCGCCGCTGTCCAGGACCGGCACATTCTTGAAGATCTTGCTTAGAAACTGGCGTGCGTAGGCATCCGCTTTACCGGACTCATTTTCATCGGGGTGCTGCTGCTTATACTGCTCCAGCGCAAACGCCCAGGCGGCCAGGTAGTTCCAGCGTGCTCCGCCGGAGGTCTTTGGGTTGGGCGTAATGATGGAAAGCCCTTCTTTCGTCAGGTCGTTCCAATCCTTGATGCGCTTGGGATTGCCGTTACGCACCAGGAAGACGATGGTCGATGTGTAAGGCGCGCTGTTATCCGGCAGTCGCTTTTGCCAATCCGCGGGCAAGAGGCCCGAGTTTTTGGCGATCGCATCGATATCGTAGGCCAGCGCCAATGTCACCACATCCGCCTCAAGTCCATCGATCACGGAGCGAGCCTGCTTGCCCGAGCCGCCGTGCGACTGCTGGATCGTCACCGTATCGCCGGTTTTGGCCTTCCACTGGGCCGCGAATTCGGTGTTGATATCCTGGTACAACTCACGCGTGGGGTCATACGAAACATTGAGCAGCGTAATATCTTTGGCAAATACGTTCGCCGCGGTCAGCGCGATCACGAAGGCAAACACAAAGTACCACAGGTTTTTTAGAGTCTTCATTTCTATCCCTTTCCCTAACCGTTTTTTCGGGCGTTAGAATTTGATCACCAAATCGGCAAACAGCGTGTCATAATCCGTTGTTTCGCCGCTGCGGGTTCGGTCGGCGTCCATGTAGGTCAGGCCAAGCTGGGTATTTTTCGCCAACTGGTACTGGAACGTGAACTTGTGACCTTTGGTGTTTGTGCCGCCGCCGCCGAAGGATGCGTCCGTGAATATCCCCAGCAGCGAATCGGCCTCAAGGTCACGGTAGTTATACACGAATGCCCACGTGCCGGGGCTGGTTGTCTTGCCGATGCCCGCTCCGGCCAGCCAGGCCGTATCTTCATCCGATTCGGCGCTGAGATTATCAATCGTTTCGCCGAAGATCCGCACCGGCACGCCGGCGACCGAAACCGCCAGGTCAGCAAAACCCTGGAGCAGGTCGAAGTCACTGGCAAAAACGCCGCCGGTCGAAGTATTGCCGTAGAACTGGGTCGGGTCCTTGCCGAGGCCCTGGCGGCCCTGCACGTTGCCGTAATCGTAATATCCGGCGCCTGCCGTGAACGCATTGACTTTTTCCGGGCCGAATCGCACTGTCGCTCCGCCCTGCACCGCCCAAAGGCTGGCGTCCGCATCGGTTTCACGTTCCTTAATCGAATAGCCGCCGGCGACGCCGAACAGTTCAACCGTTTCGGACAATTTGGTCTTATAGACGCCGGCGATGCCTTCCGGGGCAATATCATTGTCAAACATCAGGTCGCTGTTGCCCACGCGGTAATACGGGTTCTCGAATTTGCCGCCATAAACATTGAGCCCTTTGATGCCCGCCGGATGATAGTCAAAATAGGCCCAATCGATCCAGATGTTCTTGGCTGAGAAGGCGTCGGTCAAGTCCTGGTTGCGTGATGTCGGCGAGCCTTCATCGATCGGAGCTTCGTTGTTAGCGCTGGCCAGCCGGAAGCCAAAGTTCATCTCCTCATTGACGATGGACCTAAAGCCAACTCGCGTCTGGATTCGGTTGCGATCGCGGTCTTCGGTTTTCGATTCATCGTCCGTCCATTCGTACCGGTAGCGGAAATCGCCGAAGAACTCCATGTTCCGGACCCATGCCGGCGCGGCGATCTCGGACTTCTTCGTTTCGAGCCGCTGATCAACGATGGCTTCGATCTGCGTCTTCTGCGCCTCCGCGATCGCAGGTGAGGCGGCGGCCGCTGCCGCGATTGCACTGCCGGACGCAGGCGCAACAGTGCCGGACTTGAGCTGCTCCAGTTCCGTGCGCGTCTGCGCCAGCGCATCGGCAAAGGATGCCGCCTTGGCGCGTTCGGCCTCAAGCTGATCTTCAAGCTGCTTTTGTTTCTGTTCCAGTTCGATCAGCCGCTGCTCGATCGTTTTGCTTTGCGAGGAAGGCTCGCTCGCCTGTGCTCTGATCGCCGAAGTGCTCAACATAAGCAAAGCCGTTAAAACAAAAATGCTGACGCGTCCGATGCTTGTTTGATTGTCCATTCTCATCTCTGTCCCTCTAATACAAGTACGACTCACTCAGTCGTATTTTAGTTTAAAAAGCTAAATCCCCGCTCCATTCACAAATTCCATCGACAGGACCTCATCGGTTTCGACAGACTTTTCGGCGAAGATTGCGCTTAAGGTTGTGCGGTCCATCAGCCGTGCCGCGTGGTTTCGCACATCGAGGAACAGCCGGCGGAAGCGGCACTTAGGCTCCTTATCGCATGGTTCATAGCCGAAAACCGATACGCATCCAATCGGCGCAAGCACTCCGTCGAAGTGCCGGATGACCTCGCCGGCAGTGATTTGCTCCGGCGACTTGGCCAGCCTGTAGCCGCCCTGCTTGCCCATCTCGCTGCAAACCCAGCCCTTGGCCTTCATTTCCAGCATGATATGTTCGAGAAAGCGCTTGGGCACATCATTACGCTGGGCCAATTCGCGAATAGGAATAGGCTCTTTGCCGTAGTGCTCCACCAGCGTAAACAGCACGCGAAACGCATAATCGGTCTTCATCGATATCTTCAATTCAGCCTCTAAGTACGACCTACTTGGTCGTATATTAACGCTGAATCTTAGTCTTGTCAATAAAAATCTTGAAATCCTCTGCGGTTGAATCATTTTCTTGCTTTTCCAAGCTGTATTCTTAAGATATAACGTCAATAGAATAGACGACTTACGAGGCTAATCATGGAATTTACAAAGATGCAGGGGCTGGGCAATGACTACGTTTACGTTAATTGCTTTAGCCAGAGAATTGATAATCCGGCGGACTTGGCTATGCGGGTCAGCGACCGCCATTTCGGCATCGGCTCCGATGGCTTGATCCTGATCTGCCCGTCGGAGATCGCCGATGTCCGCATGCGGATGTTCAACGCCGACGGCTCCGAGGCGCAGATGTGCGGCAACGGCATCCGCTGTGTCGCCAAGTACGTCTATGACCACCAACTTGCCCGCACCCAGACCGAGTTTTCCATTCCCGGCCTGGGCACGTTTCCAACCTCGCTGCGGATCGAAACCAAACGCGGCATCCTCACGCTTGGTCTTGAACTGGATGAGCATGACAAGGTCCGTCAGGTCTGCGTCAACATGGGCCAGCCCATCCTTGAAGCCGGCCGCATCCCGCTGGCCGTCGATGCCGAATCCGTTATCGATCTGCCGCTGTCGATCGAGGGCCAGCCGCTTTCGATGACGTGCGTCAGCATGGGCAACCCGCACGCGGTGTTTTTCTGCGAGGATTTGGCCGCCATCGACCTTGCGCACATCGGCCCATTGATCGAACACCACGAGCTTTTCCCGGAGCGCATCAATGTTCATTTCGTGCAGGTCGATTCGCCCGATGAGTTCACGATGCGGACGTGGGAGCGCGGCAGCGGCATCACACTAGCCTGCGGCACAGGCGCCTGCGCGTGCGCGGTCGCCGGTGTGCTGGGCGGACGCTGCCAGAGGCGTGTTACCGCGCATCTTCCCGGTGGTGACCTGCAGCTCTATTGGTGCGAGCAGGACAACTGCGTTTATATGACCGGCCCGGCGGTTGAGGTATTCTCCGGTACCTGGCCCGACTAAACACGCTGCGTACCTTTTACGGATAGGTCTGGAGCCAGTTATCCGTCAGGATGATCAGATCCTGCAGGTTCACTGCTCCCTTGTTCGTAGTCAGATCGCAATCGGCATTATAATTCGGCTGCCCCGCCGACGTCTGCCATGCGTGCGCAAAGATCGCGATATCCGGCAGTCTCACATCGCAGGTTGCGTCCACGTCCCCCGGAACTGGATCGATCAATGGCGTACCAGTCAGCTTGATACTGGGAAGCCGGTTACCGAGTGAATAAGGCTTGTTCCAATAGTCTCCCCACGTCAGCGGATCGCCCTGAGCGCCGGTGGTGGAACCCACGGTATAAGCACGATTATCAACAACTGTTTCTATGAAATAGCCCCCATCCGGCGTAACAGAACCCAGGCTGCTGTTGTTGAAGCTAAAATCGATCATTAGATTCTGTGTGCCATTGTAGTCGAATGGAGCACTGAACTGAAAATCGATCCATCCGGTCGGAGACATGTTCTTATTCGCCTGGTAAACGACCGTCCAGCCGCTTGTTTCCAATTCGTAGGCAGCATTTTGGAAATAGGGTTTCGTGGTATGTTTCATTCGAATGGTCCAGCTATTTAAAGTAAGCGCCGGGACCTTTCCGATCCTCAGTGACAACGATGTAATCCGCTTGGCCGAACCGACTTCACCAGGGAGATAAATGAATTGGGAACGCGTGTCATAGTAGCTGTACGTGTTCATCATCATACCGTAAAGATAGGTATATGAATCGACCCCGAAACTGGCCGTAAGCTGATTGTTCACGGTTACGGTGACCGTCGCGATGTTGCTGTCGCCGCCGGTCGGGTAGGTACCGCCGTCATTGGCCTTGTAGGTAAACACATCCTCGCCGCCGAAATAAGGGCATGGCGTGTAGGTTATCTCATTCGCGTCCGCCGCAAAGATCGCGTACGGCACGCTGCTGATCGGCCCCACGTTCGGCTCGCTCAGCGTCCCGTGCTCCGGCAGCGAAGTAATAATGTACTGCAGCAGGTTCGGGTCCGGCTCGCCATCGTCCAGCACATGGAGCGGGACCGCCGCCGAATCCCATGCGTTGACCTGCACATCCACGTCAAACGCGGTCGGGGGCGCCGCGCTGCCCGAGACGAACAATACGCCAGCGCGGTTGCCCGGCATACCCCAGTCGGCCGAGCTGCCCGTCGTCACATATTGATCCATGAAGGTCTCGCCGGTCTTGATGGCTGAGATCCGGTATGTTGTGCTGCCGGATAATTTTGTCAGGGCATAAATGCCCCGGCTGTTCGTGGTCGTCTGCTTGACCAGGGTCGTTCCGCTATACGCTCGAACCGTCACGCCGGACAAGGGCGCCCCCGCCAGGCTCGTCACGCGGCCGCTGATAATCTCGCCCGTGCCGCTGGTGTAAACATTATAAATACAGTCATCGATCACCGTGTACGTGTAAGAGGCATCGATCGTCGGCAGTTGATACCATGCGTTATCCTGCCCGCCCCACCCCATATTGATGTGATGATACAGCGTGCCGCCATTATACCCGTAACCATCAGCGATGATCGCGTGTCCGCCCACCGGGCCCCGCACGCCCAGCATCACCGGCATCTGCGCATCCAGGTTGGCGTTCAAGATGTTCCACAGCCGGCTGTCTCCCGATGATGAAAAACTCTGCGTGTAAACGCTTGAGCCGTATAAAAAGGTCGCCGTCAATTGCTGATCCGAATCGTACAAGCTGGCCGACGAACTACTGGCGTACGCCATTTCCACCGAAACACCCGCATCGTAACATAGCGATCCGATCGCTTCGCGCTGCGTCGTCGTCAGTCCCGCCTGCGGATTGAGCGGCATCTGCGCCCAATTGTACGCCCCGCCCAAGCCGTCGCCGCCGCGCGTCCAGGCCGTTTGCGAAACATGGTCAACGCTGATGTTGAAAGAATGGCTTCCGATCCCAGATGTGGGCCACTGATAGTACCGCATGACCTGCGCCATCGCGGTGGCCACGCAGCCGGTCGGGTAGTTGTTCGGCGTATAATAGTTATAGCAATGCCCGCTCGCCGCATCGCCCTGGTCCCACTGGCTTTGTACGAATGGGTCCACGTACACCAGGCTCACCGCGCCAATACCTGTCAGCCCGATCTCGCCCAGCGCCTGTGGTTCCGTCTCGCCGCCGGTCTTACGCAGGCGGTTCCACTTCACTTCTTTGTCCTTTGAGTCGCCGCCGCTCGCTTCTAATGCCGCCAGGCGCCCCGCCATATCCTTGTCCAGCATGACCTTCAGCGGATTCGCATTATCATCGACGAACTGCCCGCTTGATGAAAACGCGATCACCGGCTCAATGGCATCATCGCCGGACAGGACCATAAAACCCTCCGGCTGCAAGTTGATCACGTAATACAGCGTCTGGTCCTGCTCGCTCGTATAGGCAACGGTCTCGCTGAATTGCCGCCCGATCGCCTTCTCCATCGGCCTCGCGTTCTCACGCAGCCAACCGCGTCCCGCATTCTCCGCCGCATTCTTATGAATGGGCTTTGCCGCCGCGATTGACGAAAACACAAACAATAAAAACAGGCTTGATACCGCGACATGCTCAATAACAGTGATTCTTCTCATAGGACCCTCTCCATCTTCTTTGGGCTGAATTTCCCTCTTATTTTACTTCCAATAAGCCCCTTCAATCAACTGTAATCTCGCTCCTCTGAATTGAAGATGAAAGATCGTCAATGGCCCATCGTCCCTCGTCCTTCATCAATCGCCAATCGACAATTATCCTTCGCCAACCGCCCGCCTTACCCATTAAACCCTCCTAATCAAGAATTCTCTACCAATCCCTCAAAACTATTATCTTACAAAATGCGACCCCCTTTGTCAATATTAATACCCATATAGTAGGGAAATAGAAAACCAAAATTGAAATCAATCCCGAAAACCGGCAACGCATGACTTTAGAGCATCAACGAAAGCCCTGAGCTGCAGTTTTCCAACCTCACTCATCAGGCAGACTTGAATCCAGTTGCGCTGGAGCAGGTAACGGCTTTCATAACTGATAAGAAAACCTGCATCCTTTAGCCGGTCTCCAATGTCTTTTGAGTTCATCGGTTCCGGCAGAGGTATTGTGATAATGCCCGGGCAGCTCGCCGGCTCAGAGACGAGCGGCCTCAAATTTAAACGATTCAACCTCGCCCGAAGCCAGGTATCCAGCATTCGAATTCGCGCGAAGCGCGCGGCAAAATCAGTTTCGTTCAGCGCTGCCGCCAGAGCCCCTGTTGCGTTAGAGGCGATCGTAAACGGCACGCCATCGCTCTTCTCATACCGACACAGGTCAAGGTAGACTGGTATAGGCTTCATTGGCGCATGCAGGGCATGATTATAAAATACCAGCGCCAGCCCCGCCACGGACCGCAGTCCCTTAGAGCTGCATGCCGACGCCAGGTAAACGTTCCGCAGGTCCACTGCCGTATTGCCGATCGCGCTGACGCAATCCAGGCATAAACGGAGGCCGTGCTCATTCGCGATATCGTTGAGCATCTCCGGATTATTGAGCATTCCCGTGGATGATTCCGAAAGGACCGCCCAAATCCAGCTCAGCCCCGGCGTGTGCCCGATTTTCGCGTCGAGCGATTCCCGTCGGTATTCTTGCCCCCAGGGCAGCGACAATGTCTCTATATGAAGACCGTAGCTGCGAGCCTGTTCGATCAGCCGTTCGCCAAATTCTCCATTCGACAGGATCAGCCCTTTGCCTTCCAACAGCGAAAGCTGCGCAGCGACTGCCTCGTTGGCCAATGTGCCTGACCCGGTCAGGATTTGCACGTGTTTGGCCCCTGTCAGTTCGCAAAGGCGGGCCTGCGTCTGCCGATGCAGTTCCAGGTACTCGCGGCTGCGATGTGACAGCGGCGGCGCCTCCAGTGCTCGCCTGACCGCGGCCGAGATCGCCACCGGTCCCGGCAGCAGATTCACAGGCTCTGCATCGTGCCCGATGAATGACGTTCTCGAAGCCGCGTGCCCCTCGATAGTCAGGTACATCGGCTGAAAACGCACTCCATTGTTGCCCACGATCGGGCCAAACGGCACAAAACCGAGGTGCCGGTACAATCTGACCTGCTGAAGGATTCCGCTGATGACTGCCGTATCATATCCCTGATCGATGCAGTACTTCACGGTTCGGGCGATCAGGCCTCGTACGATCCGGCTGTTGCGAGCGGGCCTGCGTGCCGCAAGCAGCCTCACCTCACACAAATGCCGTCCCGTCGGCAGATAGCTGTCAAGCTCCGCAAGTTTTCGGTCCAGCGAAAAAGGCCGTTGGGGCCGTACCGCCAGCATCGCCATAACCTGCCGATCTTGTACACAGATAACATACCTGTTTTGACTGTGGAACGTATCGACCAGTTTCCTTTCCGTATTCGAGGCATGCTGCGGGATTTCCTCGACGAACGCTTCATAATTCAGTGCGTTGATTTGCTCAAGCTCCCAGGCTTCTTCAGCGATCTTGAATGTGTACGGCTCAAGCATCATGCCCTCGTATTGAAATCGTGCGTATTCAATTCCGTTCTCCCCGAAATCATTTTGACGATATGCTCTTTATGCGCCCACAGGATCAGCCCGCTAAGCAGCACCGTGCCTGCCCAGATTTCCATTGGATGCCACAGCACGGCGGCAATCGCCCCAAGCAAAACGATCGAGATCATACCGCTCAACAGATAACGTCTCGAGCAGCACCAAACTGCCGCAAAGACGATCGCGCAGCCGGCGGCGATCCGCCAATCAAGTGCAGCTATAGCGCCGATCGAAACCGCCACGCCCTTGCCGCCGCGAAATTGAAGCTGCAGAGGCCACACATGTCCGACAGCGGCCGCAAGCACCGATAGCATCAGGATCGTTGTCGAAGTCTCAAGCCATTGGCACAGACCCACAACCGCCGCTCCCTTAAGCATGTCGCCGGCCAATGTCGCCAAAAACCCTGTTTGGCCCAGGATTCTCCCCGCGTTCCTGGCGCCTGCCGAACCGCTGCCGACGCACCGAATGTCCTTTCCTGTCATCCAGCGCACGAGGTAATACCCCGTCACAAAACACCCCATTGCGTAACTCAACGCAATGACCCATAGATCCCGCATATTCAACGGGCCGCCGACCCGATCAGGACGAAAGAATGGATATAGCCAAACTAAAGATCTGCCTCATACAATTCTCCTTGAATTCTATCATTATACAACCCATCATTCTAGCGTAAAGCCAAATCCCCGTTCCACTATCTTCTCTGTTAGCGAAGGAGAGGTCTATGGTAAAATATATTGGACCTAATCCCGTCTATAAAGATCTTATAAATCCGTGAAATCTGTGGTAAAAATGTTTGATATTTACAAAACTTATGGTATAATACGCAATACTGAATATAGTAGAACGGAGCGTTGAAATTAGGGCAAAAACGAGGGCTGGAGGGAAATGAGAAAAACGAGCAGACCAACTCACGCAGTTCTTCACCCGCTGCATCGCCATCGTCTTAGTTTTTCTATAATGAATGAAAATCGGTGTAATCTGTGGACAAATCAAATTTTGCAAAACAAAGCCAATTTTCCGCGTTCCTGAAGCAGGATCAAAGATTATGAAAAAAAACAAACCCAATCAAACCCAAATCGCACGTCCGGCTCCGTCTTCCGTATTTTATATCAGTGCTAATCTGCGTTAATCTGTGGCTAAAAACATTTGTCCCAAATTCCGTACACGCTCGCCAACAATTTACACAACTGCGCACTTCATTTCACACCGTTTGGGCGCGAATTTGCGCCGTTTGCGCGCAGTATTTATACCTAGGAAACCTCATTTGCAGTTTGAAAACCCACTTTCCCCACTGGCGGACGAATGGACGGTCAGTTGATCATCATAGGCACGCGAGGAAAACCGCAAAAATCAGTTTTCCTTCAACGCCAATAGTCATTAATCAATCGTCATTAATCATTTTAAAGGTCTGGAATGATCTCGGGGTAGAGGGTGCCTGTGCTGCTGATCTTGAAGACGTAGATGAGGCCGGGCTTAAGCTGGCGGTAAACGACGTTGCCATAGACGGCCTTAATGCCAAGCTGCTCCAGCCGTTTAGGGTTGTTGGAAAGGGACCAGATCTCGTCCCAGAACAGCTTTTGGTCCTGCACGGAAAGCTTGACCGAAAGCTCCATATACCGCGGCGAAGGCTGGCCGGGCTCCTCAATTGGAAATCCCTGTTCCGGCGGCATCTTCTCTCCATACACACGCCGCCACAGGTACATCGCCTTTTCCGTGCCGCCCTTGACCAGCTCGCCGCCGAACGTCACGATGAGGGCATCAAAGTGCACGACATCGCCCTCGATCTCGTATTCCTTGCGCAAGAGCTGCTTGGTAAAATCGGCGGGGTCAGCCTCCACGAACAGCAGCCTGGTGTAGAGCTTGCCTTCGCGCGTCTCCTGCGAGAGCACCTTGGCGTATCCGATCTGCCGTTCCTCGGTGAGGTTGGCGATGGCGGACTTGAGGTCGTCGTTCTCTTTAAGAAGCTGCTCGATCGTCCGGTTGGCCGTGACCTGCCGCCACACGATGACCCCCGCCGCCCCAACGACCAGGACCACGGCGGCCCAGACTGCCATTTTTATCAGCAATTTCGTCATATATCCTCTATCGGCAAACAGGCCCTGTTTTCTTTCTTTGACAAACCGCAAAATCGTTTTTACAATCGGCCTATTCAATTATCCAGGAGAAAATCGATGATTCGAAAAGCGGCCTTTATGCAGGTAAACCCCGACAAGCACAGGGAATATGAAAAACGCCATAGCCCCATCTGGAAAGAGCTTCAGCAGGTGTTCAACGAGCACGGTGTCCACAACTATTCGATCTTCCTGGATAAGGAGACCAGCCACTTGTTCGCCTATGTCGAGGTCGAAAGCGAACAGCGCTGGGAGGCCATCGCGCAAACGGATGTCTGCAAGAAGTGGTGGGCTTACATGAAGGACATCATGCCCTCAAACCCCGACAACAGCCCGATCTCAAAATCGCTGACGGAGGTCTTTCACATTGATTGAGCAACTGTAAGCAATTGCTTACTGCAATTAGAGTGTGAACTCCTACAGGCGGCCGAGGAAAGCAAGCAGGCCATCGAGGATCGTATAAGGGTGCGGCGGGCAGCCGGGGATATAGAGGTCCACCGGCAGGCTCGTGTCAACGCCGTCGCAGGCTTGTGCGTGACCGTTGTAGATGCCGCCGGAAATCGCGCATGCCCCGACGGCGATCACGAACTTGGGCGCCGGTACCGCGTCGTACGTCTTCTGCAATGCCAGCTTCATGTTCTTGGTGACCGGTCCGGTTACGAGAATGCCGTCGGCATGCCGCGGCGAAGCGACAAACTGGATACCGAAACGTCCGAGGTCGAATACGAGCGTATTCAGCACGTTGGTGTCAGCCTCGCAGGCGTTGCATCCGCCGGCGCTGACCTGACGCAGTTTCAATGAATGCCCGAAGACCCGCAGCGATTGGCGGTCCAGCGCATCAGCGAGCTTGGCTTCGTGATCCGAGACCAGCAGATCGTCGCGTTTGCGGGCGGCCAGGCGATACTCGCGTGAAAACTCGATGGCCCCCTTGCAGCAGGCCTTGGCACAATCGCCGCAAAACAGGCATTTGCCCATGTCGATCGCGATCTTTCCGTCCTGAATTGTGATAGCGCCCGTCGGACAGACCTCGAGGCACCCTTTGCACTGGCTGCAATTCTGATGATGCAAAACAGGGCGACCCTTGAACCGGGCCGGAAGTACCGGCGGTTTGGCCGGGAACGGGTAGGTACGATAACCTTGTTTAATACGTGCTATCAGCGATCTTAACACAATCTACCTCACAGGTCATGCCCACAATACGAAAGATTGAAGCTCTTGTTGCACAATGGGAAATCTGAGATTTGCTGGTTCCGCATGGCCACCGCAAGTCCCATCCAATTATGAAACGATGGATCGACGATCTTGCAGCGCTCGATGCGGCCTTGCGCATCGGTGATCGCGGTGTGGCAGATCTCGCCGCGCCACCCCTCGACAACGGATACGGCGATCTTATTGGCAAGCGGCTGCGCAAGCTCTGCCGAGGCGCTGCCGGCGGGAATGGCCTCAAGCAAATCCCTGATGAGCGCCGTCGAATGTTGAATTTCAAGCCATCGGACGTACGCCCGGCCGAAAACGTCGCACGTATCCCACGTGGCTACGGGCACCTGCTTGAAGCTAAAAATGCCGCCGGCAAAATCATAGCGGCAGTCGCGATCGACGCCGCAGGCACGTGCGGCCGGCCCTACGAGCCCCAGTTGATGACACAATTCTTTCGACAACATGCCCGTGCCATCGAACCGGCTTAGCACGGAGGGGGTCTGCCAAAGGCAATCGGCGGCATTGGTCACGTCTTTGAATGCCGCATCCAGCCGCGCGCGGAACTCGGGGGCCATGGATTCATCCAAGTCGAACATGGTGCCGCCGGGCCGAACAAAATTGCGTCCAAAGCGATTGCCGCACAGCATCGCCGTCAGGTTCAGGAAGTCGCCGCGAATGCGTCCGCAAAAAGAGGCGGTCGGCAGATAACCGATATCCCCCGCCAGGGCGCCCAGGTCGCCGGTGTGGTTGGCCAATCGCTCAAGTTCCAGCGCGATGCCCCTGAGAACGTGGGCCCTTGCAGGTACGTGACAACGGCCCAGGGCCTCCAAAAGCTGACAATAAGCCAGCGTGTGCCCGATGGTTGTGTCTCCGGCGGCCGTTTGAACGTAATGAAGCGAACGTTTGAGCGGCGAACCGGCCATTGCCTGTTCGATACCGCGATGCTGATAGCCCAGCGAGATCTCCAGGTGCAGAACGTTCTCTCCGTTGCACTGAAATCGAAAATGTCCGGGCTCGATGATCCCGGCATGGACCGGCCCAACCGCAACCTCGTGAATCTCGCTTCCTTCGACTCGAAAGAAATTCGTCACGCCAATGCGGGAGTTTTCCTCTTGAAAGCGGATGGGCTTGAGCCAGGGATGGCCTTCGGGACAGATATGGAATTGTTCGGCGATCTCCCGTTCGAACCAGTGCGCCTGCGGAACTTGGGGGGTGAGCGAAGCAAAACGCTCTTTGACTTCGACGGACGCCAGTTTGAAAACGCCGCGATCATCATCGGCCAGAACCATGATCAGCAGCACCGCTCCATTGGGGCGCGGGCAGCCAAAGAATGAGGCGATACGGGCGCCTTCCTGCACTTGGGCCAGAACCCGGCGGGTGAATTCATCCAAGGGCCATTGCGGCAAGAGTCCAATATCGGCCATATTGCCATTATGCAGGATCAGGAAGGAATCGTTCATCGACCGCCTCCAAAGAATACGGCTACCGTGTGCATCACATCGCTCAGCTTTGAGGGCACATAAAGCCCCAGAACAAGCACCCCTGCCAATAACAGAGCCGGCGGCCAGACCGAGAGCGCTCGCTCAGGCGCGACCTCGAGCGGTTTTTCCGGACGGCCCTGGGCCATCTTGAATGCCATGGCGGAAATCCCAATGAAGATGACCGCTAACAAAAGCAAAAATATGGCGGAAATATAATATCGCCCCGAATCAATAGCGGCTTTCAGGATTGTAAATTCGCTCATGAACACGCCGAAGGGAGGAAACCCTGTGATCGCCAAAATGCCCATGGTCCACAGGACCGCGCTTTTGGGGATCGCTGAGAACATGCCCTGGACGTCATTGGCAGTCTTTGTTTTATAGGCCGCCAGGATGTTGCCGGCGACCATGAACAATGCGGCCTTCGTTAATGAATGATTCATCGCGTGGAACATGGAACCGAATACGGCCGCGCCGCCCAATCCGATGCCCAGGGCCAGAATTCCCATGTGTTCGACGCTCGAATAGGCCAGCATGCGTTTGTAGTCGGCTTGCCCGATGATGAACAGCGCCGCAAACGCGATCGACACCAGGCCAAACAGGATCATCAAATCCCGTGCGAACTCCTGAAGCCCGGCGGCGGAGGTCACCTCAAACGCCCGCAGGATGCCGACAAAGGCACAATTGAGCAAGGCTCCGGAAAGCAGTGCCGATACCAGCGAAGGCGATTCGGAATGCGCGTCCGGCAGCCACGTGTGCATCGGGGCCAGGCCCATCTTGGTTCCATAGCCCACGATAAAAAAGATAAACGCCGCTTTCACCCACGAATCCAGCAACTGGGAACTGTGGGCGA
The DNA here is from genome assembly GCA_021372945.1 of Planctomycetaceae bacterium. Lineage (GTDB taxonomy): Bacteria > Planctomycetota > Phycisphaerae > Sedimentisphaerales > Anaerohalosphaeraceae > 4572-13. The sequence goes on from JAJFTK010000093.1 coordinate 26,353, forward strand.
TCAGGTCTTGCCGCATCAGGGATACAACGCCCACACCTGAACCGGAGGCCGAGATCGCCAGGAAAAAATTGCCCAGCAGCGAAATGGCAATTCCAACCGAACAGATCAGCAAGTACTTCCAGGCCGCTTCCAGCGAGCGGTGATGACGGTGGAAATAGATCAAGGGCGCCGAGACCAGCGTCGTCGCTTCCATCGCCACCCAAAGCATCCCAAAATGCTGGCTGGTGATGACCATGGTCATCGTTGATAAAAACAGCAGCAGACACGCCGTGAAAACGGCTTCCGGCGCATTGACAAACAATTGATGCTCTTCGAAGTCTTTGCTCATCGCATATTTTTCAGCCTTCAGATAACCGGCGGCATAGAAAGCAGCCGCCACGAACAAAATGTCCGTGATAGTCAGAAAGAATTGCGCTGTAGGATCGATCTGAAACCAGCCGCTCCACAGCGGCTGCGCGGTGCGGATCCAGCACGCCGCGACAAGTCCGGCGTGGCAAAGGGCCGCGGCGATCAGAAGGCGCCGGCGCCATAGATCCTGGCGGATCAGCAGACTGGCCAGGCCGGCCGCAAACGGAATCAGGATCAGCAACAGAATCATTGTTAGCTCCTCAAACTGCTCAACCGATCAGTGTCAATATGATCAAATTGCCGACTGATATGGAACATCGCGATGCCCATGACGAAAACGCCGACAAAGACATCCAGGAGAATGCCCAGTTCGATCAACAACGGCTGTTGAAAGGCCACGGCCACGCCAAACGCGTAAATGCCGTTTTCCAGAACTAAATAGCCAAGCACCTGGAACAGCGCCTTTTTTCGGCTCACAATTAAAAAGAAACCCACGAACAACGTGAACAGGGCAACCGGGATCAGCATGGAAGAAGAGATCGCGGCAGGCAGCGGAAGACGCGAACTGATCCACCAGGAAAGAGCCAAAACAAAAGGACCGGCCAGCAGGGACAACCCATAATCCACATATGGGTCCTCTTCCTTCCAGACGTTGAGCTGCCTGAGCGTGCGGACCAGGATGACAGGAAAAACCACGCCTTTCAATAGTGTATTCAGGATTGCAAAGATGAGCAGGTCCGGCGCGAACGGATGCGTCAACAAGGGCAGCAAGCCGAGCGATACGCCCTGGAACGCGACAATGCGGATGCATGCGCGAATGCGGCTGGTCCCAAGCGCAACCATGTTCGTCAATGTCAATAGCACCATAATGATGTCAGTCCACATAGATCAATCCCTAAACGCAAAGACAAGGGCCAATATCGCTAATGCGGCGGCGGAAAACAGCAGGTGCGGGACCTTGATCAGCCGCAGCCTGGCCATGCAGGATTCCACAATGCCGACCAGCACCGCTATCAAAAGTACCGCCGTTATCGAAACCAGGACGGATGCCCAGCCCGGCATCGAACCGACCGGAAGCAGAACGCGCACCAGCAAGACCGAAAACAACCATAGCTTAATCGCGGCGGCATACATGATGAACGCGAAATCGGGGCCGCTGTTATCCAGCACCATGACCTCGTGGATCATTGTCAATTCAAGATGCGTGTTCGGATCATCCACCGGAATTCGCGCGTTCTCGGCAAGCAGAATAATAACGAACGCGGCCGCCACAAGAAGCAGCGTGGCACAATGCGAGGCCCACACCTGCGGCGTGACGGAGGAAAACGCCTGCGCCAACGACAGGCTCGAAGTCAATCGCGCCAAGACGGCCAGACCAATGAACAAGGCGGGCTCGGCCAGCATCGAGAATTGAACCTCGCGGCTGGCGCCCATTCCTTCAAAACTCGAACCCGTATCCAGGGCGGCAATGACCATGAAAAAACGCATCAGCCCAAGCAGGTAAACCGCCAGTACAAAATCTCCGCTGAAACTGATCACGTTGCGGGCGCCAAGCGGAATAATGCAGGCCACGATAACCACGGCCGCCAGACAAACAACGGGCGACGCTCTGAATACCCAGGATGTAGTCGTGCTGTAAACGGCGCCCTTGTTGAGGAGCTTCCAAAGATCATAATAGCTTTGCAGCAAAGGCTGACCGCGTCGGCCGGCAAAGAACGCCTTGACCCGATTGATGATCCCAAACAGCAGAGGAGCCAGCAGCATCGCCGCAAGAGGCTGGAATATCTCTTTGAGGTTTATCATCGCACTTTCCACAAAAGGAGAATAATAAGCGTCAGCATGATATAAAGGACATAAAGCTGAACGACCCCATATTGAAGCCATCGCATTTTGCTGATGAACCAGCTTGTCCACCTGAATAGCGGCTGGTAGAAAAAGTCGCTGCTGAGGTCGGGCGTATGCGAATGAAAATCAGCCTCTCGCGGAAACAGATCGGCTATTTTGACCTTCTTGCTGCGGCTTTGAAGCACGGTCTGGAACAGATCAAGAATAGGCTGCGCGAACGAAGAGCCGGTATACTGCATGCGGGCGGTCGGCGCCATGTAGCCGCAATCCCACGTGGGAGCCTGGCCGATCATCGGAGCCTGATCCGGCCGCGATTTTGCGGCGCGCTGGATGCGGCTAAACAGCCGGTTTCTAATGATCATGAACGCAGCGATACATGCCAGAAAGAACAGGACCGTGATCACAACATATAGAAGATTGGCAGCCAAGGGCGCAAGCTGTTTTTGAATCGCATCAGGATCCAAGACATTCATGTGCAGAACCGGATTGCCGATCGCCCGCACGAACACGGGGGACGCAAGGCCGATGATAATGCAGCACGCCGCCAACGCGATTTCACCGGCGCACATCGACGCCGGAGGTTCGCTGAGTCCTTCGGCATGCTTGGAACGAGGTTCGCCCAAAAAGACGATCCCAAAGACTTTGGTGAAACAGGCCGCTGCCAGAGCGCCGATCATCGCCAGAGCGGCCACGATGATCAGCCCGGAAACCAACGCAGCCCCGCTTCCCAGAAAGCCTGCCTTGAAGGAGGCCGAATAAATAAGAAACTCGCTGACGAATCCGTTCAGCGGGGGCAGCCCGCAGATGGCCACGGCGCCGATAAGAAAAGCGGCCGCCGTAACAGGCATTTGCTTTTGCAGACCTCCAAGCCTATCGATCTCATGCGTTTTTGCCGCGCGCACCACCGCACCGGCGCCCAGGAACAAAAGCCCTTTGAAAACGGCATGATTGACCACGTGAAGCAGTCCTCCGGCAAACCCGGCTACCGCGATCGCAGGTGCGTGCATTACGGTACCAAGAACGCCGATGCCCAGGCCCATCAGAATAATTCCGATGTTTTCAACGCTATGGTAAGCGAGCAAGCGCTTGAGATCATGCTGCGCCAGCGCCAGGAGCACTCCCAAAATGCCGGAACCCGCTCCAAGCGCGATCAGCAGGCAGGCCCACCACAATTCAAAGGATGGAAGGATCGCCAGTGTCCGCGCAATGCCATAAATACCCATCTTGATCATGACGCCGGACATTACGGCCGAGACGTGGCTGGGCGCTGCCGGATGTGCTTCGGGCAGCCATACGTGCAGCGGCATAATGCCGGCTTTTGTCCCGAACCCGATCAGGGCCAGCACGAATAAGATCGAAGAGCAGGTGCCAGAAATATCGCCTTTTTCGAAATTCGGCGTGCCGGTGACCTTGGCAAGCAGCATAAAGAACGCCAGCAGGAACGCCGTGCCTATATGCGTTGCGATCAGATAGATCCATCCCGCCTGGCGGACGGATTTTTCCTCGTGATGAAACGTAACCAGAAAGTAGGAAGCCAGCGACATGATTTCCCAGGCAACCAAGAAGAGCATGCTGTTGCGTGCCAGGACGACCATCACCATTCCGGCAACAAGCATGTTAAACGCAAAGGCCATCATGCCCAGACGGCGATTCCCGTGTTCGGACATATAGCCTACACTATAGATGGCGGCCACTGCGCAAACCAGGGCAATGCAGACAAGAAAGAGCGCGGAAAGGCCATCCAGAACCACGTAAAAGGAGCCGTATGGAACCTGCCAAGGCAGCTGGAGCGAAAGTTGCTGCCCCCGAGTCAATACTGGAACAGCCGCTGACATGAAACAAACGGAACCGGCAAGAACGCCCAGGACGCTGAAGCGCATGCAGTGTTTGGCGTTCCGTAGAAAAAGAGCGACGAAACCCGTCAAGATGACAAGACCGACCCCAACCAATACAAGGTGCATTCTTACTTCTCCAGGTGCTCCATCGATGCAGATTTGGATCTGTCAATTTCAGCTTCAATCCGCGAGAATTCACGGAAGATCTCCTCGCGTGAACCCTGCAATTCCATGATCGCCTTCATTTTACCGTCACGCAACGCATAACTAAGGCGCGAAAGCAAATGCAGATGCGCCCTGACGGTAGGACTGACAATGGTAAAGAGACAGTGCACGGGCTTGCCATCGATTGCGTTAAAGTCAATCGGCTTTTCCAGAAAACAAAGAGAGATCATCGGTTCGGCAATATGCAGCACGATCGGATTTCGAACGTGCGGTATCGCAAACCCATCGCCAATGCCAGTGGAGGCAATATCTTCGCGGGCAAGCAGCACGGAAAACAAAAACTCGCGATCCACCTCCGGGGGCAAATGCATCAATTCGACGACCGCGCGCAGAGCCGTTTTCTTATCGGAGGCGTTGACCCTGTAGTAGATCCCGCCCGCCTTGATCGATTCTACCAGGCCCGCGATCGGCGTGTCCGCGGATTCGGGCTCACTGATGATCTGGGCAGACACATGAATCCGGTTGGCCATCGCCCATTCCAGCAATTCCGCTCGGTTGAAGCGGTATTGATTATTTACGCGGTAACACGGCAATGACTGCTGGTCAAGCCAGCGATAAACCGTCTTTTCGCTCACGACGAATAATTTTGCTACATCTCGTACTGTTAATTGCATTCTCAACATCCCTCATTGGACATTCGTGGACATCTTATTGACACTGTCCATAGTTGTCAAATGGATTTTGCTAAAATGTTCTGTAACTTGGAAGGAAGCGGTTGCGCTGCAAATGCGGGGCACTGTGGTCATTGTGGGGCGACATTTGATTGAGATGCTCTGCGGGGCTGCCTACTAAAAAAGCCGGCTTTGCCGGCTTCGAACTGACATTAGAGTTATTATATCTCCCAATTAACGGGAAACCTTACTGAACTTATTTGAAAGACTCGGCTGAGGCTTTCGACCAGATCCACGGTTCTTTTGGCCTGGCTATCGGTGACGGATCGGATACTGCCGTCTGAAATCACGCAAACGCGGATAACACCATCCTTGTTCTGGCAGGCACGCTGGAGTTTCCAGAGTTGGCCGGCCTGAACACAACCGTTCTCGCCGCCGTTTCCGTTGCAGACGACAAAGTGGAATTCGGTTTTGCTGCCGCTGCCAAGTTGGGTCAGAAGGCCCAAATCGTCAGCATTGCCGCCGGAAGTCCAGCTATAATAAACCTCGACGCGCTGCCACTGGGCGGGCGTAACCTGAACCGTGTTCTTGATCACATTTTCGATTGGGTCAAGCCGCAAATAGCTGGATAGACTGTAAGCGCCGGCACGGGGTCGATAGTTGTCCAATGCCATTAATATTAACGCGCCTATAGTCATCGAGGCGATCAGTGCAAATAAAACCGCAATGCTACGATTCCGTGTGGCCATAACCTTCCCTGAGTCCAAATGCAACGTCCGTTTCAGATGTTCGAATAACGTGACATCCGTGTCCGTTATTATAGATTGTATTTCGGAAGTTTGCATCATTTTTATGTAAAAAATTACTCGATTTTCTTTCCCTTTGCAGAAAATATAACAAATAATCGACCACTAAAAGAGACCCGCAAATCTAAAAAACGGATTTGAATTCGCATTTTCAAAAAAGATTGAACCATTCGTAACGAATTTAACGATAAGAACAGACATAACTTAGACACACTGTGATACTATGGGACGTGTCTTGCGCACCATTACGGAAAATGATATTGAGGAAACAAACGGTCAGGAGCATCTATGTCTGAGTTAGACGTTATTCGGCAGATCGCCCAGCAGGCGCTGAATGTTCCGACGCTTGCCGGCATCAAGGATAACTGGTTATGGGACCGTACGCTTCGCATTTTGCGAAATGTCGAACATATCTGCAGGACGCCGGAACTGGTCCGTCAGGCCCTTGCGATCGACCGGTTTTGCCTGATCGCCGCCTCGTACTTTGCCGATTCCGGATTTGCGCACTATGCTGACGCCGAAGACGTCAGCGCCAGGTTCGTTTTGGCGGATATCAGTCTTTCCGATCTATGCGACTTCTCCACGCAGGTGGTTTCGGACAAGCTGGCCGGGGCGCTGGCCGGTCCCCGGATCGACAAGATCAACCGCATTATCGTCGAATCCTCAAACCGTTTCACGAGTTTAACCGAAGCGATGATCTTGTCCGACGCCAGAAACCTGGATGACATGGGGGCCGTGGGGCTGTATAATGAATTCCGGCGCTATATCGTTCACGGCAAAGGCGTCTCGGACGTGCTGGATAGCTGGAAGCGCAAAGTCGATTACCGGTATTGGGAAGCCCGGCTGAAAGAGAGCTTTCGATATGAATCGGTTCGTAAATTGGCCGAACAGCGTTTTACGGCCGCCGAGTACTTTATGAACCAGTTGGCTGTAGAGAATAACGCTCGCGATCTTGAAGAGCTGCTTTTGGAGTCGTTGGATAGACCCGCTTAAATTATGGAAACAAAACCGATCATCGCTATTTTTCCGGGGTCGTTTGATCCGATCACGCGCGGACATCTGGACGTCATCCAGCGCGGCAGCAAACTCTTTGACCGCTTGATCGTGGCGGTCGGCCAAAACCCGGACAAACGAGAACTCTTCTCCAAGAGCGAGCGCGTTGAAATGATCCGTGAGTTAGTGAAAACAATGCCCCGGGTCGAGGTCGAGAGCTTTGACTGCCTGACGGTCGAATTTGCTAAAATGCGGAAAGCGGATGTCATGCTGCGGGGACTTCGAAATTTGACGGACGTGGAATACGAATTTCAGTTGGCGATGACCAATCGCACGGTCGCGGGGATCGAGACGGTTTTCGTCATGACCAGCGAAGAATATGGTTATATCAATTCGTCCATCGTACGGCAATTGGCGCTGCTTGGCGGCGATGTGTCAAAATTGATCCCGCCGCTGGTGTTTGAGAAGTTGAATGTTAAAATGCGCAGAATGCCGCGCGTTCCGGAATTTGATGTTCCCGAATCCTAACTCAGGAGGGTCACGTGTTCACGATCTTATACGAAACCAGCTTTCAGGCCTCTCACCAGTTGAAGTATTCCGGCGGCGAGCCGGAACCTCTGCATGAACATGATTGGAAGGTCTGCGCGGCGATTACTTCCGAACGGCTCAATCGTGATGAATTGGTGATGGATTTTGACGGGCTTAAGGCGCTGCTCAATAGCATCCTGCAGGAATTTCGGGACCGCAGGCTGGAAACGTTGGGCTGTTTTCAGCAGCGCAACGCCTCGGCCGAAAGCGTCGCCCAGGTTCTGTACGAGCAATTGGCCCCGCGTTTGCCCAATACGGTGCGGCTGGATTACGTGGAAGTCATGGAGGCCCCGGGCTGTCGGGCCAGATACTTTGTTAATGCCTGAGAAATGAAAAGGATAAAGGAATGCTTTGCCAATCCTGCAAGCAACGAACCGCGACGATCCATTTGACCGAGATCGCGAACAATCAGCGGACTGAAACGCACCTCTGCCAGGAGTGCGCCCAGGAGCAGGGCCTGACGGTAAAGACGCAGGTCCCGCTCAATGACCTGCTGAACACGCTTCTGAGCGCGCAAGCCCAGGCGGCCGGCTCGGAGCCGGAAAGCCCTGGGCGAGAACATGCGTGCCCGGAATGCGGAATGACGCTCAAGCGGTTCGCAAAGGAAAGCCTGCTGGGCTGTCCGCAGGACTACAAAGAATTCCATGACGAGCTGATGCCCCTGATTGAAAAGAACCAGAATGGAAAATCCACTCATGCGGGCAAGCTGCCTTCTCACATGCCGCCGATGAATCGCAGAGAATCTGAACTGATCAGTTTACAGAGAAAACTGGAGCAGGCAATTCGAAACGAAGATTATGAGACAGCCGCGGCGCTGAGAGACCAGATCCGGGCGTACTCATGAAACCGGCGGACTTGTGCAACCAACCGGGCAAATGGTTCGGCGGACAGGAAGGGGCATTCGCCGATATCGTGCTGTCGTCACGCATTCGTTTGGCACGCAATGTGAAAGGCTATGCGTTCGTGGGCTCTTTGTCCGCGGATAAGCAGCGCGAACTTCTCGAGCGTTTGAAGACGATCGTGCCTGGCGCAGACATGGGCGCAAAGACGTTTTTTATTGACATTGACCTGGCCTCGGCCCTGGAAAAAGAATTGCTGGTCGAGCGGCATCTGATCAGCAAACGGCTTGCGCAAGGCAAGGGCCCGCGCGGGGTCATCGTTTCGGAGGATGAGACCTTTACCGCAATGATCAACGAAGAAGATCATTTGCGCATGCAGGTTTACGCTTCGGGTCTGCAGCTTCAGATTTGCTGGCAGCGGATCAACCAGATCGATGACCAGGTTGAAAAGCTGGCGGAATACGCTTTTGACAGCCGGCTGGGCTACTTAACCGCCTGTCCCACGAACCTGGGAACGGGCATACGGGTCTCGGTGATGCTCCATCTGCCCGCGTTAAAAATGACCGGCCAGATCGAGAAGCTGGTCGGCGCTGCGCGCGACACGGACATGGCGATCCGCGGGTTTTGGGGCGAAGGAACCGAAGCGCTGGGCGATTGTTTCCAACTGTCAAACCAGGTGACTCTGGGGATCAGCGAGAACGAGATCGTGGAGCAGTTTTCGGCCGTGTTCATCCCGCAGATCGTCGCCTACGAGAATGAGGCAAGGCGCACTTTACTCGAAAAAAAACCTCGCATCTTGGACGATAAGATCCACCGCGCGCTCGGGATCCTGAGCAATGCCTGCTTGATCGGTTCCCAGGAGGCTTTGTACCTGCTCAGTCATATCCGGCTGGGGATCAATCTAGGGCTGGTAAAGCATATCTCTCTGAAAACCGTCAATGATCTGTTCCTGCTGACGCAGCCTGCCCATTTGCAGCTTCGGGCCGGGCGCATGCTGGAGGCGGACCAGCGCGACAGTTTAAGGGCGGAAATGATTCGGCAGAGAATCCACGAGAATTGAAGGTCTTCTTCAGGCGTTAAAACGGTTCGTGATCGGCATGCGGCGATCGCGACCAAATGCCAGGGGCGTGATCCTGACGCCCGGCGGGCTTTGCCGTCTCTTGAATTCGCTGCGATCGACAAGACGGATGACGCGGCTGACCTGGGCTTCATTGAATCCTTCTTTAACGATCTGGTCGGCCGATCGGCCCTGTTCAACATAGAGCTTCAGGATGGCATCGAGTATATCGTATTCAGGCAGCGAGTCGGAATCTTTTTGGTTGTCGCGAAGCTCGGCGGATGGGATGCGGCTGATCACGCTGTTGGGGATTACTTCGCGTCCGGCTTTCTTGTTGACATAGCGGCACAGTTGGTAAACCATTGTCTTTGGCACATCCTTAATCACCGCAAAGCCCCCTGCCGAGTCGCCATAGAGCGTCGTATAGCCTACAGCGGTTTCGCTTTTGTTGCCGGTGGTCAATACGAGCCATCCGAATTGATTGGACCAGGACATTAAGAGGGTGCCGCGAATCCTGGCCTGAAGATTTTCGTAAGCCAGGCCGTGTTCATTCCATCCCTCGACGCCGTCCAAAGCGCGGCTAAGCGCCTGCAAAGGCTCGCTGATCGGTACGGTATGAAAGGAGATTTGCAGATTCTCGGCAACCCGGGCCGCATCGGATTGGGTTTGGGGCGAATTAAATCGCGAGGGCATCGAGATGCCAATGACATTCTCTTTGTCCAGCGCTTCGGCGGCGATCGCCGCAACCAGAGACGAATCGATCCCTCCGCTAAGTCCCAGCGCGGCTTTCGTAAAGCCGTTCTTACGCACATAATCGCGCGTCCCCACCACCAATGCCTGCCAAATCTCTTCCAGCTCATTCAACGGCGCCGTTTCCTGAGGATCGACAGGCGTCAAAGTGATCGCGTCGTGATTTTTGCTGATATCCACCATTAAACAGTCTTCATCAAAGGCGCTGGCGCGCGCGACCTGGCGTCCGCGTGCATCCATAACCAGACTGCGCCCATCAAAGACCAATTCGTCCTGTCCGCCCACGAGATTACAGTACGCGACGGCGCAATTGAAATGAGCCGCGCAGTCGGTCAGCACTTGCTGTCGGACGAGACTCTTGCCGGCATGAAATGGAGAGGCGGCTATGTTAATGATCAGATCAAGACCTTGAGTTCGATCAAGGTACGCATCCAGCCGCTGTAAATCCCAGAGGTCCTCACAAATGGTCACAGCGACGCGAAACCCGTCTTTGTCCAGCACAACGCTGCTGTCGCCCGGATGAAAGTATCTTTTTTCATCAAACACGCCGTAATTTGGCAGCAGGATCTTTCGATAGATTTTTTGAATTGCGCCTTTTTCGATTATCGACGCCGTATTGTAACAATGCGAGTCCAATTTCAAGGCGCAGCCGGCAATGACCGTCTGGTCCGATATACACCGGGCAAACTGCTCCAGCGCGGTTCGGGACCGCTCCAGAAACTCCGTTCGAAAGAGCAGGTCCTCAGGCGGGTAACCGCAAAGACACAGTTCGGGAAAGACGATCAGGTCGGCGGATCGAGACTGCGCGCACCGGGCCGCCTGGACCATTTTGGCGCAATTGCCCCCAAGGTCCCCTACCGTCGGATTCAGTTGAACCAGCGCCAGCCGCATCGTTTTATCTTCAGGCCAATTGTTATTCTATCATCGGTCAAGAGGCAAAAACCCCGAGCGCCGCCGCTATTTTACAAGCAGCATTTCCGCATAGCTGGGCAGCGGCCAGAGGTCCGCATCGACCAGGCATTCGAGCGCATCGGCCGCGGCACGGACCTGGCGCATGGCCGGTATGACATCGTCGCGGAAGGCTCGCGCATGCAATTCCACCTTGGCAATCTTCTTGGTTTTGGCGATCGCCGCCTCCAGAGAAGCGATTCCGCCGCTGAGACGATCAACCAGCGCAGCGACTTCTTCCAGTGATTTGCGAATCGCTTTGCATTGCACGCCGGACTCAGACACCACAGCCGCCGAGGACGCTAACCGGCCGCAATACTCAATGCAGACCGGCAGGATCTGACGCTTGGCAATGGCCACCATCGCGTTGGCCTCGATATTGATGCTCTTGCTGTAGTTCTCCAGCAGGATCTCCGTCCTTGCGTGGAGTTCGTGCTGCGTCAGCACGCCCTGGCGATCCATGACTTCCACGTTTTCCTTTTCCATGATGCTTTCAATGGACTCAACGGTGGAATGGATATTCGGCAGACCGCGTTTTTCCGCTTCAGCAACCCACGCGTGCGAGTAATTGTCGCCGTTGAAGACCACGCGGCCGTGTTCGGTCACGATCTTCCTCAGGATCTTTTGGACCTCGGCCTTTACATCTTTGGCCTTTTCGAGCTGATCGGCGATGTCCATCAGCGTATCGGCCACGACCGTATTGAGAACGAAATTGGGCCCGGCGGTGCTTTGGCTGGAACCGACCATTCGAAACTCGAACTTGTTTCCGGTAAACGCGAACGGCGACGTGCGGTTGCGGTCCGTCGTATCCTTGGGTAAAGGCGGCAGCGTCGAACTGCCCAGTTTAAGATCGCTGCTCCTTTTGGATGACTTGGCGGAACCGTTTGCCAACTGCGCAAAGATGTCCGTTAATTGCTCGCCTAGATAAACCGACACGATCGCCGGCGGCGCTTCATTGGCGCCAAGGCGATGGTCGTTGCCCGGATTGGCCACGGCGGCTCGAATGAACTTGGCGTACTTATCCACCGCCCGCACGACCGCGCAGACGAACACGAGGAACACCATGTTCTCGTGCGGCGTACTGCCGGGCTCCAGCAGATTAACGCCGGTATCGGTCACCATGCTCCAGTTGTTGTGTTTGCCGGAACCATTGACGCCGGCGAACGGTTTTTCGTGCAGCAGGCACACCATGTTGTGCCGAAGGGCAATCTTCTGCAGGGTTTCCATTGTCAACTGGTTATGATCCGTAGCCACGTTGGCGGTGGTAAAAATCGGCGCCAGCTCGTACTGCGACGGAGCCACCTCATTGTGCTGCGTTTTTGCCGAAACCCCGAGTTTCCAAAGCTCCATGTTCACATCGTGCATGTAGGCCGCAATGCGTTCGTGAAGCGTACCGAAGTAATGATCTTCCATCTCCTGGCCTCTCGGGGCTGGCGCGCCAAACAACGTGCGGCCCGCAAGGACAAGGTCCAGCCGCTGCTGGAAATAATCGCGATCGATCAAAAAATATTCCTGTTCGGCGCCCAACGTCGTGATGACCTGCTTGACACCCGTTTGACCAAGGACCTGCAGCACGCGCACGCTCTGGCGGCTTAAGGCATCCATCGAGCGCAGCAGCGGCGTTTTCTTATCGAGCGCCTCGCCGGTATAAGAGCAAAATGCGCAGGGAATACAGAGCGTCCTGCCCTTGATGAAGACAGGGCTCGTACAATCCCAGGCGGTGTAGCCTCGCGCTTCAAAGGTCGCTCGCAAGCCGCCGGAAGGAAAAGACGATGCGTCCGGTTCTCCCTTGACCAGTTCCTTACCGCTGAATTCGAGAATGGTCCTGCCATCGGGGGTCGGCGAGATAAAGGAATCATGCTTCTCGGCGGTCAAGCCGGTCATCGGCTGGAACCAGTGGCAGTAATGGGTTGCGCCCTTTTCAATGGCCCAGTCCTTCATGGCATTGGCCAGCACATCGGCCAGCGCCGACGTCAAATTGCCGCTGCCTTGGCGGATCCCGAAGAAATCCCGGTAAATATTCCGGGGCAATCGCTGCCTCATCACCGCATCATTAAATACGTTGACGCCAAATATGTCCGTTAGTCGCGTCATATCCGTCTTCATATCAGTCTTCCTTACGAAACCTGGGGTTACTCATCGCGCATGAGCTTGAAAGATCGTGCCGATTTTTGCAAAACTGCAATCATAGTGCTGCGCCGAACCAAAATCAACACTTTAAGGCGACAAAGCAACAAATCACAGAAGTCTTAAAACTACTCTTTTGCCACGCGGATGAGCAGGTGAAGTGAGTGGATAAGCTATCTACAAAATTGTAGGCACAGGCAAGGCTTGCGACATTATTGTGTTTTTTATATCGCTGAGCGGGTATTTGTTTCCGGCGGTTTATCCAGTTTGCACAACTGTTTGTTCTATCTCTGCGCGTTTTGCTGTTCTCGGCGGGTGGCTTCCTGCAGGGTATGTCTTTCTCGCCAGTTGAGGCTCTGGATGCCTTCGCGGTGCACTTTTTCCAGAATCTCATCCACTTCTTGCAGGAATTCCTTCTCCTGATCGATCTTCCGCGTCCAGGCGCCCTTTTGATGTCTCATCCGAAAACCGGTCGCCCAGGGCTTGCACAGGACATATACAAAACCGACCGCCAACCCCGTCATGTGCGCCAGCTCACCCCCGACGTTGCGTCCGGTCACAATGCTCAGCAAGCTGACAATGACCGCCAATATGACCAGCCAGACCATGGTCATCGGGATGATCCCCCAAAGAAGCACGCGCAGCCTGGGGAACATACAGGCGACTGCCGCCATGACCCCATAGATCGCCCCGGAAGCGCCGACCATGATCAGGGCGGGCAGAACGTGAAGTCTGACAAGAACCGTGTAAACGATGCCGCCGGCGGCGCCGCAAA
>JAJFTK010000025.1 GCA_021372945.1 Planctomycetaceae bacterium
GTACAAAGCCGCATGAAAGGGCCGGGAATGCGATGGGGACGACAGGGAGCATCCGCCATGTTGGAAATCCGGTGTGCTATGCATAGCGATGTATGGGAATACGCAATAAAGAACTCTGCCTAAAAATCTTGATGCACCCTCTTGCCTGTGTATTGATATTTCTCTTTGATATGCAGATGTTCTTCTGATAGAATCATTTCCGCAGTGTTTTTGTACGCTGGAGAGGTGTCGGAGCGGCTTATCGAGCAGCCTTGGAAAGGCTGTGTAGGGCTTGCCCTACCGCGGGTTCGAATCCCGCCCTCTCCGTTCTTCGCTTCGCTACGAACGGCGGGCTGTTCTTCGCTTCGCTACGAACGGCGGGCTGTTCTTCGCTTTGCTACGAACGGCAGGCCGTTCTCCGTTTCGCCGGGACCGACCAGGCCGTTGGGTACAAGCAATGGAAATCATCACTCTGATTTTGACAAAGGAGAAAACCATGTTCGCACGTTTGACTCTAGTTCCAGCCCTCTTGTTCTGCTCAGCGTTTGCATTGGCCGAAACCATCGAACAGCCGCAGGTCGTCGTCTTCGGAACCGCCGAAACCTACATTGCCCCCAACGAAATGGACTGGGCACTCACCGTTCGAAACGAGGACGCCCAATTGCCCGCCACCGCTTCCAGGCATTCCGAAACGGTTGCCCGGGTGCTGACTTTTCTCAAGGGCCTCAACATCGATGAGAAAAAACTGCAAACTTCCCGCATGCAGTTTGGCGAAAACTGGCAATATCAGCAGAACAGACAGGTCAAAGTCGGCTACTACGCTTCGACTGACATTACTTTTACCATCAGCGATCTGAACCTCTATGAAAAGCTCTGGATGGGCCTGGCAGCCATTGAAGGCGTCAGCATCCATGCCGCCAGTTATGACCATAGCGACCGCATCCGCCTGCAGAATGAATGCCGCCAGAAAGCGCTCATTGCCGCTCGCGACAAAGCGTCGGCATTGGCACAAACGCTTGACTCCGGCATTGGTGAAGCCCTGCTCATTGAGGAACAGCAGATGCCCGAGTTTCGGCCATACAGCATGACGGCCAACACCCGGTTTGATGCAGGTGAAGCGGGGCAAGCCCAAGCCCTGGCCCCCGGTCAGATCACGATCAAGACGCAGGTGCGCTGCATCTTCAGGCTCGTAAGAGTCAAGCTTTAGCTTGCTATGTACCCGGGCCGCTCCCGAGGCGGCCCTTGTGCTGTAAATCCCGTTAATCCTGTCCAGAAAACCTGTTAATTCCGTCAAGAATCCAGGCTGGCGATCTTCATCTCACGCGCGGCCCTGGTTTCATCAAGCCTTCCGACGGGCGTCTTCGTGGGCGCAGCCTTGATGGACTGCGGGTCCGTTTGGGCCCGTTTGGCCAGTTCGATCATCGCATCGATGAAGGCGTCCATCGTCTCCTTGCTCTCGTTCTCGGTCGGCTCGATCATGAGCGCCTCTTTAACGATCATCGGGAAATACATGGTCGGCGGATGGTAGCCGGCGTCGATGAGGCCCTTGGCGATATCGATCGCATGCACGCCATGGGCGGCCTGCCGGGTCGCGCTCAACACGAATTCATGTTTACAAAGCTGCGGATGCTCCATATCGTAGTATGGGCGCAGCTTCTCTTTCATATAATTGGCGTTGAGCACGGCATTTTCGGCCACGCGCTCCAGCCCATCCCTGCCGGACATCAGGATATAGACATACGCACGCAGGATGATGCCGAAGTTGCCGTAGAATGGCGCGATATAGCCGATGGATTTAGGTTTATCGTAATCCAGGGCGAACGTGCCGTCCTGCCGTTTGATGACCGTCGAGATCGGCAGAAAATCCGTCAGCTTGCTCACGACGCCTACCGGCCCGGCGCCAGGACCGCCGCCGCCGTGCGGCGTGGCAAACGTCTTGTGCAGATTGATGTGCACGATATCAAAGCCCATATCGCCCGGCCGCACCTTGCCGACGATCGCGTTGAGATTGGCGCCGTCGTAATACGCCAGCCCATCCACGCTGTGGATCAGCCGGCAGATCTCGCCGATATTGGGGTCGAACAGGCCCAGTGTATTGGGGTTGGTCAGCATCAGCCCGGCGACCTCGTCCGTCAACATTTCCTTGAGGGCGCCCACTGACATCCACCCGTTTTCATCGCTTGGAACGCTCTTGACGCTGTAGCCGGCAATTGCCGCGCTGGCTGGGTTGGTCCCATGGGCGCTGTCCGGGATCAGCACGATCGATTTCTTGTTGCCGCGGTCGCGGTGATACGCCGCCATCATCGTGATCCCCGTCAGTTCGCCGTGGGCTCCGGCCATCGGCTGCATCGTAAACGCCTTCATCCCGCAGATCTCGCTCAAGAGACAATCCATCTCCCATAATATCTGCAGCGCCCCCTGCGTGAGTTTTTCGCCGCCGCAAAGCTGCGGCAGAATCGGGTGCAGATGCGTAAAGGTCGGATACGCCGCGATGCGCTCGCAGACCTTGGGATTGTATTTCATCGTGCACGAACCCAGCGGGTAGAAATTCGTATCCACGCCGAAGTTCCGGCGGGACAGCTCCGTAAAATGCCGCACCACATCCAGTTCGCTCATCTCCGGCAGTTCGGCCGGCTTATCCCGCAGTAGCGCCGGATTCAGGTTGATGCTGGTCGGCACATCGCCGGCCGCCACCCGCAGCCCCCGCCGCCCCTTCACACTCTTTTCAAACGACAGCTTCATCTTAATTCCCTTGTAGGGTGGGCCGTGCCCACGCCGGTTTTATTCTTTGCCACAGATTAACACAGATTTCCACAAATTATTCTTTGCCACAGAGCACACTGAGAACTTAGAGATTAGTCTAAACCACATCCGTGTACGTAAAATCTTTATATGTCAAATCTGTCTTTTCCATCAAGTCTCTTCGCATCGCAAGAACAATATCTCCGACTGCTTTTCTGCCTACATCTTGTTCCGGGGCGCTACCTTTTGAATCAATAACAAGTTTTACCATGTAGTTTATTGCTCTAACAACTTCGTCGGAAGAATATAACCAAGAGCGATATTGTTCATCGAAGAACTTTCTCTTTGTATTCCCATTTACTGTCTTTCCCACAAATCCCTGTAAAAGAATCAAAAGATTCGAATATTTCTCTTCTTTAAACTTGAATATTGATTCCTGACGCTTTGATCTTATCGCAAATAGATATGTTAAATAAGAGCTAAGCCCTGCAGCAATTAAGGGCAAGAACAATAGTAAGTAATCCTTTAGAGCCATCATTACTCTCCATTTTTCCTCTCTGTCCTCAGTGGCAAACTCTTATATATCCGTGTTAATCTGCGTTAATCTGTGGCTAAAAGACAATCACAGTATCGCTTCGAGTTCCTCCGCTAGCATTCCAATCTGCTGCTTGGTGCGTTTTTCAGTGACGGCGATCAAGATCGAATTGTCCATGTCTTTATAATAGCGGCTCAGCGGGAAGCCCGCGGCAAAGCCTTTCTCGATGAGCCTGCCGATGACGTCGGCGGCATCGTGCGGCAGGTCCAATACCATTTCGTTAAACACCCACTTGGCCGGGAAATGGGGCTTCACGCCGGGAATGGCCGTGAGCCTCTGGTAGGCATAGCTGGCCTTGTCGGCACAAAGCTGAGCCGTTTCGCGCAGGCCTTCTTTGCCGAGCAGTGTCAGGTACACGGTCGCTGCCAGCGCGCAAAGGGCTTCATTGGAGCAGATGTTCGACGTCGCCTTGTCCCGCCGAATATGCTGCTCGCGTGTCTGCAGCGTCAGCACAAATCCCCGCCTGCCGGCGCTGTCAACCGTCTCACCCACGATTCGCCCCGGCAGGTTGCGCACGTACTTCTTCCGCGTGGCCATAAAGCCCAGGTACGGCCCGCCGAACGACATCGGCAACCCCAGGCTCTGGCCTTCGCCCGTGACAATATCAGCCCCCATCGCACCGGGCGTCTTGAGTATCCCAAGCGAAATCGGGTAGCAGGAGACAATCAGCAAGGCCCCTTTCTCGTGGGCCGCCTGGGCAATATCCGTAAAATCGTCAATGCTGCCGAAGAAGTTCGGGTTCTGCAGTACAACCGCCGCAACGCCGGAATCCAGCGATTTTAGGATCGACTCTCTATTGGCCAGGCCCTGGTGATTGTTCGTTTCAACAAGGTCGATATGCAGATTGCGCGTGTATGAATGCATCATCACGCGGTAAATCGGATTGACGGAATCGTCGATAATAATCTTGTTGCGCCCGGTGATTCGCAGCGCCATCATCATCGCCTCATAAAGAGCCGTGCCGCCGTCATACATCGAGGCATTCGAGGCTTCCATCTCGGTCAGCCGGCAGATGAGCGACTGGAATTCAAAGATCGCCTGCAGCGTCCCCTGCGAAACCTCCGGCTGGTACGGCGTATAGGCGGTATAAAACTCCGACCGACCCAGCACCGAATACACCACCGACGGAATAAAATGGTCATAGAAGCCGCCGCCCAGAAAGCTAGTCACATTGATATGGTTCTTGGCCGCAATCTCGGCGAGCTTGCCGCGGACCTCCTGCTCGCCCATCCCCTCCGGCAGGTTCACCCCCCTGCACCGAAGTCCCGCCGGCACATCGCCGAACAGCCCTTCCGTAGTCAAACCAATTTCCGCGAGCATCTGCCGGCGCTGCTCGTCCGTATTCGTAATATAAGGCACTTGGGCCTCCTAAAAAAATGAATTTTGGATATCAAACACTACTCTCAGGCTTCGGTCTCCAGGTACGTGCGATAGGCCTTCTCGTCCATCAGCCCATCGAATTCCGCCGGATTCGCGGCTTCCAGCTTGATCAGCCAGCCTTTTTGGTAGGCATCCGTCTTGAGAATATCCGGGTTATCCGGAACAGTTTTATTGATCTCCGTCACCGTGCCGGAAATTGGAGCATACATGTCCGAAGCGCTCTTGACCGATTCCACGATCCCAAATGCCTCGCCCTCTTTCACCTCCCTGCCGATCTGCGGCAGCTCCATGTAAACAATATCGCCCAACTGCTCGGCGGCGTAGGCGGTTATGCCCACAGCAAAAACATTGCCGTTCTCTTTCCTGGCCCATTCATGCGATTTCAGATACCTGGCGTTCGCATCGATCATCATGGCTTCTTCTCCGCTGGTTAATGAATGTTTATGATTTAAAGAACAGCCCGCGTTTGGCGGCCCGTGTTTTGCAGATTTCTGGAAACAACCTGGGCCCGCAGGTTTTTCCCGCGCACCTCGATCTCAAGCTGCGCCCCGACGCTGATGTCAGGCTCGATCATGCACAATCCGATCGCGCGCTGGGAATGCGTCTCCTTCAGCATGATCGCATCGTCTCGCTTTTCATAGTCCCAGTACGGGATCATCGTGCCGCTGGTCACCCACCCTGCCGGGCGGCCGCCGCTATACACCAGCGCCCCTTCGCGCGCGATACCGCTATCCAGCAGCCTGAAGGTCCGAATCAGTTTAGGCAAGGTGCTCTTGTCAGAGTAATTGCCCTGCTGATAGGCCGTTCGCGCGCGCGACTGCCTGACCATGGCCTTGCGCCCGGCAAACGGCCGCTGCGGATCATTCAAATCGACCGCAAACCTTGCCTGACCAATCGCAAACACCGGGATCTGGAGCCCATCTTTACCCATGCCCAGTTCGTGGCCATACAGCGGCAGTCCCGCCTCAAGCCTCAGCGTATCCCGCGCGCCAAGTCCGATGGGCAGCGCGCCCTTTTCCATCAGCTTATCCCAAACCCGCACTGCGCAGTCGGCCATCAGAAAAATCTCAAAGCAGACCGGCTCGCCCGTGTAACCCGTCCGGGCGGCACAGACCTCCAGGCCGGCAAGTTTGAAGTTGGAAAGCGCGTTGCGATGCGCCGCCGGAAGCACTCCGTCCGTAAGCAGCGATTGCAGGATCTGTTCGCCCTGCGGCCCCTGCAGCGCGATCATCGCCACCGACTGGCTGACGTCTTCCAGGACCGTATCCTTAAACGATTTGAGCAGCGCCTGTAAGTGCGCAAGGTCCTTATCCTTGTTTGAGGCATTGACGACCAGCAGGTACTTGTCTTCGGCGGGCCTATACAGAAATGCGTCATCGATCGCGCCGCCGGCCTCGTTGGCCAGGATCGTGTATTGTGCGGAACCCGGCGGCAGCAGGTCGCAGTCATTGGTCAGCGCCTGCCTCAAAAATGCCCTGGCCCCAGCGCCGGTCACGCGAAAACGTCCCATGTGCGAAACATCGAAGATCCCGGCGCTGCGGCGGACCGCAAGATGTTCGGCCACAATGCCTCCGGTGTACTGGATCGGCATCTGCCAGCCCGCGAATTCCACCATCCGAGCGCCCAAAGCCGTATGACGGCCCCAAAGCGGTGTCTGTTTCATCCGTAAAATCCTTTACAGAAAAACCCAACTGCGATTCGACAGTATTGCTTCCTTTTAGGTCGTATCTTAACAGCCGCCCCGCGCTGCGTCAACCGAATGTCATTGCAGAAAACGTCAACCAACCATCTGTTTGAGCCTATCCAGAGTCAACCTGCTCATTTGGGTGTTTTGACACGGATGTTGCGGAAGAATACTTTATTGCCGTGGTCCTGAAGCAGAATGTGGCCCTTGTCGGCAAGCCCGAAGCCTTTGATGTCCTTATACTTGCTGGCCGCGATCAGGTCCATGAAGGGCACGGAGCCGCGCTCATATTCGAGCACCTTCTTGCCGTTGAGCCAATGCTCGACATGGGAGCCTTTCGAGACGATCCGGGCGGTGTTCCATTGGCCGATCGGATGAACGGACTTATCGGCATTGGGAGCGATCAGGTCATAAAGCGAGGCCATCGTGCGGTTGCCGTCGATGCCTGCCTTGGCGTCCTTGTGGTTTTCGTCGTCCAGGATCTGGTACTCCAGCCCCAGGCCGGCGGTGCCATTGCTCATCTCCTCCACAACAAAGTATTTGATGCCGCTGTTGGTGCCAAGGCTGATCTTATACTCCAGCTCGAACTCAAAATCCTTGTATTCATCTTTGGTGATGATGTCGCCGCCGCTGCCCTGGGCCGCCGGATCGAACACCAGCACGCCATCTGCGACCATCCACCTGGCCGGCAGCGTCTGCGAATTCAGCCCGCGCCACGCATCCATATTGTTGCCGTCAAACAAAACGGTCCATTGCTGATCTCCATTTTTCTGCGCCGACCCGGCACAACCAACCAATATTGCCGCAATAACCAACAATGCGCCTGCACGCTTCATATCTTCAATCTCCCAATCTTTCGATTTTTGTTTTGAACTTTTCTCTTTCGGTCATTCCAATTTGTTTCGAAATTCGAGATTCGGATTTCGGATTTTCTTTCTTGCCGCATTACACCCAATTCGGGATGCCGTATTCACCGCGGCCCTTGCGCTTGGCCAACCGGTTGGCGTCTGCATCATTGGTAAACTTCTCGGCCTTGCCGTCAAACTCCAGCGTCTTGCCGAGCCGGTAGGCGATATTGCCCATGATCGGCAGACACGACGACATCACAGCGCCTTCGATCTCGCTATTGAGGTCCGACCGCTTGCCCGATCGCACCGCCGCGATGAAGTTGCCCATGTGCCCGCCGCCGCCGACGCCCGCAACGTTCATCGGGTCGGCCGATTCGCCGCGTTCGCTCGAACGCGGACCCGGCTCGTTATCCGGCCCGAAGAACACTTTATAGCTGTCGCCGTTGACGTGCATCCATCCCTTGGTGCCGAAGAACAGGTTACCGACGCGGATATCCTCTTCGCTATTGGTGCTCATGCCGCGCGTCTCGAAGATCAGCAGCGTGCCGTCGGCGTATTCGATGCTGTCGGTCTGAACGTTGGGCGTGTTCTGATTCGAGGGCGGCCCGAAGTACCCGCCCGCCGAGCTGACCTTCACGGGGTGCTCGTTCTTGTTCAGGCCCCAGCGGCATATATCGAACTGGTGCGGTCCCTGGTTGTGGCTGTCGCCGCCGCCATAGTTCCAGTTCCAGTGCCAG
>JAJFTK010000037.1 GCA_021372945.1 Planctomycetaceae bacterium
GATGAGTCAACTCAAAGCCCGGATGCACCAGATCATCTGGCGTCAGGAGGTTCAGAATGTGATCAACTATAGCCATGAAAAAACTGTTATCCGCCGCTTGGAAAAACTCTTGGCGGCCTAAAATTCGGTCAGTTTGAGTAAAAAAGATGAATGAAAAATACTGGAATTCTCTCATTGAGAAGTACGGCCAAAGCAAACTTGAATCCCATGAGGCGGCTATCAATGCCTGGCTGAATGGCGAAACCGGCAGCCAGGTTGTTCCCGTTCATTTAACTGATTTCCCGGGATTTCTTTTTTACGACTTTATTCCGCCGATCAAAAATATGAAATTCAAGGGGATGCTCTATTACCAGGGTGAGAGCGACGCCGGACGCGGCCAGTTTTATCGTTATCCGCTGGCCAAACTCATCGACTTCTATAGGGAGTACTTTAACTTCCCTGAAATGCCGTTTATCGATGTCATCCTTCCGCCCTATGCACTTAAGGGGGGTCCTCGCTACCCGGAAGTTGCCGATAGCATACTTGCGGTCGCTGATGAAAAGAGCGGTGTGGGTGCGGCTTACGCGCCCGAGGCCGGCGATTATTCCGACATCCATCCGCCTAAGAAAGAGATTATCGGCCAGCGTGCGGCAATGGCCGCCCTGGTCGAAGCTTATGGCGGCAGCAATCCCTATCTTGGGCCGCGCTATAAATCCGATAAGACCGCCAATGGCAAGGTTACTGTCACATTCCAGCAGACGGGCGGCGGGCTGGTGCTGGCAAGCGGTGCGACTGTACTGACCGGTTTTCAGGTCGCCGGCGCCGATGGCGTATTCATGGACGCAGAGGCACATTTGACCGCTAATCCGGATGACGTGGAGATCATGATCCCCGCGGCGCTGAAAAGCGAGCCGCGCGTCTATGTCCGTTATAACTGGAAAGCTTACTACGAACCGGTGCTTTATGGTGAGAATGATCTTCCGGCGGTGTTCTTCCGTACCGACAACTTCGACCTGGGAACAACCGGAAAGTATTAAGGGTACATCCGTTACGCCTTATGGCGGTCATTCAACTAATGTTGTACCTAATCTCAAAAAAACGCAGAGGTAAATTAAGATGGTAAAAACTCGGTATACGATTTGTACCGCCTTACTCATAACCGTCTGTTGGCAAAGTGCGGCAGGGGCAGCCGAACTCAACATTGCCCCTGACCGAATTCTCGAGACCCTCGTTCGCGAGCATCCTCGCCTAATGCTCAAAGAGGACGCCTTGCGGGACCTGAAAGAACGTGCTGAAAATGACCAGGTTCTGCAGCATTTTGTCAGCGAGATCTTTAAACGAGCCGATGACCGCCTGGATGAGCCGAAACTTATCTACGAGAAACGCGGCCCGAGGCTTCTGCACGTTAGCAAGGCCTGCCTTGAGCGTATATACGACCTGGGGATCGCCTGGCGGTGGACCGGGGGAAAAAAGTACGCTGAGAAGATTAAAGAAAACCTCTTGGCTGTTTGTGATTTTCCCGACTGGAACCCGAGCCACTTCCTCGATACAGCTGAGATGTCTCACGCTGTTGGAATCGGCTGCGACTGGACCTATGACTACTTGGATGAGAAGACACGCGATCGCATTCGCGCGGCCCTTGTTGAATTGGGGCTTAAGCCGGGGATCGAGCGGTACAAGAGCGCGTACAAACACTTCACGTACGCCTATAACTGGAATCAGGTCTGCAATGGCGGTCTCCTGATCGGTGCTGCGGCTATCGCCGAGTCCGAGCCTGAGACGGCAGAGTTTGTGATTCGCAATGCCCTTGAGAACTTACCGATTGCGCTTGGCTCGTACGCGCCGGATGGTGTATGGGCCGAAGGGATCGGCTACTGGAATTATGCGACAAGCTACACGGCCTTTGCCCTGACTGCACTTCAGACCTCGCTCGGATCTGATTTCGGTCTTTCGAAAGCCCCTGGGCTTGCCCAAACCGGATACGTTCCCATCTATTTTGCCTCTCCTGCCGGACTTTTGTTCAGTTATGCCGACGCGGGTGACTTCAAAAAGCGAGAGACGGCGGCCTGCATGTTTTGGCTTGCTCGGACTTTTGGCAATTCTCAATTTTCGGATTCTGAACACGATCTACTTCAGGCCGGCAAAGTAGATCCTTTCCACGTGATCT
The DNA here is from genome assembly GCA_021372945.1 of Planctomycetaceae bacterium. Taxonomy (GTDB): domain Bacteria; phylum Planctomycetota; class Phycisphaerae; order Sedimentisphaerales; family Anaerohalosphaeraceae; genus 4572-13. Next base: position 2,147 of record JAJFTK010000037.1, read on the forward strand.
GGTACACACCTCCATCGGGCAAGACGCCTTCCACAAGGGATTTAGATTGTCTTCTACGCGGTCAGGTCGAGACGGCTTTGTTCCGGAGCGATTGGAATGATCCGGATGCACTTTTCGTCGGTGTCAAAGCCGGCTACAACCAGGCCCATTATGGTCATCTCGATTTGGGTAATTTCGAGATGGATGCGCTGGGCGTTCGCTGGGCCAGGGATCTTGGCTCGGACAACTACAATCTGCCGGACTACTTTAATTACCGGCAAGGGGGTACGCGTTGGACCTACTATCGGCTGAACTCCTTTAGCCACAACGTGCCCGTTCTTGGGGGCAAGAACCAGAATGCCAACGCTGCCGCCAGAGTCACACGTTTTGAATCCAATGAGGCATTTTCGTTTGCCACGATAAACCTCACTGAGGCCTACGCCGCCCATACCACTGAAGCAATGCGAGGGGTGGCGATGGTCGGAAAACGCCGCGCCGTCCTCGTCCAGGACGAGTTCGAGATTGTAAATCCCTGCCAGGTCCTCTGGGGCATGACGACCGATGCCGCGATCACCCTTGAAAAGCCCGGACTTGCCCGCCTGAGCCTGAAGGGCAGGCAGCTTTACGCCCGAGTCCTGTCTCCGGCGGGCGCCTCTTTTGCCATCGAATCAGGCGAGCAGTCTCCTCCGCAAGAGCGCAACGAAGGTGTCAGCCGTCTTGTCGTCTGCCTGCCCGAAACCCAGGGGCGAATAACGATTGTCATCCTTCTATCTCCTCAATGGAAAGACGGCGTTTCGATAAGCACGGCGGCTGTCAAGCCGTTGAAAAAATGGAACACTGATTTCTAAACCGAACTGTGAAAAGGAAAAGCATGTACGTCTTACTTCTAAGTGCCCACCTGATGCTGGCTGCTGAAATCAACGCGCAGCAAGCTATTCAAACTGCCGACCCCACGTGTATACAGGTTGACGTAAAGAGGAAGCCTGCTGACGCCGAATGGCGATCTTATAAAACCCGAACACTCGACACCGTACGCGGCTTTGAACCGAACAGTAAGGTGATTGGATTGGATAAATATGGCGGAAGAACAGACCGCAAGACGGAATCCACAGGGTTTTTCTATCCGAGGCAAATCGATGGACGCTGGTGGCTGGTGGACCCTGAGGGCCATTTGTTTATTCACATGGCGATCTCCAGCGTGAATACGGGTCGAACCGACACCACCAAGAAGGTTTTCCTTGACCGGTTTGGATCCGAGGAAAATTGGGCGAATTTCAGCACAGACCTTCTCGATCAATATGGCTTCAATGGTAGCGGCGGCTGGAGCCAAGTGGATGTGCTTCGCAAAGCCAAGCATCCTCCTGTCTACACGGTCAGTTTAAGTTTCATGCAGGACTTTGCTCGGGGCAAACGTCTTGCCTGGTCGGGGACAGGGCATCATCAGTATCCCAATGAAGTCTGGCCGGTGTTTCACCCTGATTTCGAACGTTTCTGCAATGCGTATGCCCGCAAAATGATCGGCGCCAAGGACGACCCCTATTGTATAGGGTACTTCAGTGACAATGAACTTCAGATGAATGTGGACATGCTGGACCGGACTCTAAGGCTCGATCTGACAGCCTACCCTGGCATGAAGCACAACTTCGACGAAGCGAAACGATGGCTTTCAGAACGCAAAGGCAAACCCGCCGGACTTGAGGATGTAAACGATCAGGATCGCGTCGACTTTATTGGCCATATGTTTGATCGGTATTTCAGCCTTACCACGGGCGCTATTCGAAAATATGATCCCAATCATCTCTGCCTGGGGCCGCGACTGCATAGTGATACCATCGGGGTGCCAATTGTGTTTCGGACGGCGGGCAAGTATGTAGATGTGTTAAGCATCAACTACTATTATCGGTGGGATCCTGACCCGGAGGAGATGGCCATGTGGACCCGTGAAACGGGCAAGCCCTTCCTCATTACGGAATGGTATGCGAAAGCCGAAGATTCAGGACTTGAAAACGCATCCGGTGCCGGCTGGCTCGTGAAAACCCAGGCTGACCGCGCCAAATTCTATCACAACTTCACACTGGGGCTGATGGAAAGCAGAAACTGTGTCGGATGGCATTGGTTTAAATACCAGGACAATAATCCCAATGACCTTACAACGGACCCGTCTAACCGGAATTCGAATAAAGGCGTTGTGACGTATGATTACAGGCCGTATACCACTTTGCTTGATGGTATGAAGCACCTGAACGATCATGTGTACTCATTAACAGACTATTTCGACAGCAAGTGAAACAGTTTACGGTAACCTTATCCTGCCAAAGCAATCTCTGTGGACGGTGTTTGCACATTTTATGTTTTGCGCAGGATTGTTTTTCTGCAAGGGTTCAACCGTTACCTATTCTAAACCAAGTGTATTGTATTGCAGAAAGCAATTCGTAACAATAGCGTTCTTCGCATTCACAGAAAGGACTGCACATGAAAATCCGCATCCTGCTATTATTAGCCGTGATCGGGCTGGGTGGGTGCCAGGCACATCAATACCAGGCACACGCTCAGCCGGCGCATGCATTGACTGCAGGGGAAGGGTTTACGGATCCGCTGGGCTTCCATGATCCGGCTCCGATGTTTTCGTGGAAATTGCCCGGCGATGTTAAAAAGCAATCCGCCTACCAGATCGAGGTCAGATCAGGGCAATTCATACTATGGCAAAGCGGCTGGGTGGAATCGGATCAAACCACGTTTGTGCCTTATCAGGGCAAACCGCTGACGTCGCGGCAGCAGGTCGAGTGGCGAGTTCAGTTCCGCGATGAGAATGGAAAAGCTGCCCGCTGGAGCGAGCCGGGGTATTTTGAGCTTGGTTTGCTTTCGTCCGCCGACTGGAAAGCTAAATGGATTCGGCCGCAAACTCCCAGCGACCCAAATCAGGAATCGGTCGCTTATTTGCGGCACAAGTTTGCAGTCAACCGCGCATGCGTGAAGGCGCGACTCTATGTTACCGCACGCGGCTTGTTTGAGCTTGAGCTCAATGGTTTGCGCGTAGGCCATGATCATTTCGCGAACGGCTGGACCTCTTACCGTAAACGCATTGATGTCCTGACCTATGATATCACTCCGCAGCTCCGGAGCGGGGACAACACCATACAGGCTGCTGTTGCCAAGGGATGGTATGCGGGCCGTATAGGCTCGAAGAAGAAAGTGGGTCTCTACGGCCATCAGCCCGAATTGCTGCTGCAAATGGAGATTGCTTATTCAGACGGTGCGTCGGAAATTATCGTGTCAGATGAGACATGGGAAGGTACATGGGAGGGTCCAATTATCTGCTCGAGCATTTACGACGGCGAGAAATATGATGCGCGCAAACAGATTTGTCAATGGGGCCCGGTTGCCGCTAATGCCGATCTTGGTCCTTCGCGTCTGATGCCGAAACCGTTTCCTCCGGTTCGGAATACGGCCATCCTGGACGTTCAACGAATTACCGAACCGCAGCCCGGCCGCTTTGTCTTTGATCTGGGTCAGAATATGGTTGGCAGGGCACGAATCAAGATTCCTATCGAAAAAGATCAAACCGTCCTCATCCGGTTTGCTGAGATGCTCAACCAGGATGGGACGCTTTATACCGCTAACTATCGTTCAGCCAAGTCCACGGATAGCTACACTGCAGCGACAACGGGTACGGTCGAATGGGAACCGTCATTTACGTTCCATGGTTTCCGCTATGTGGAGCTATCCGGCTTGCCGGGCGGATGCTTACCGAAAAAGGAGTGGATTAGCGGCGTGGTGCTGCATTCTGATTTACCGAAGATCGGAACATTTGAGACGTCACACAAGAAACTGAACCAGTTGCAGAGCAATATTGCGTGGGGACAGCGCGGCAACTTTTTGGATATTCCCACGGACTGTCCGCAGCGTGACGAGCGATTGGGATGGACGGGCGATGCCCAGGTCTTTTGTCCGACCGCGATGTTCAATTTCGATTGCCATGCGTTCTGGAAAAGCTGGCTTGCAAGCATGCGTGATGACCAAATGCCCGACGGCCGGATTCCTCATGTGATCCCGGATGCGTTAAAGCGGGGCGGCAGTCCGGGCTGGATGGATGCTGCTGCAATCATTCCCTGGGAGGTTTACATACGAACAGGGGATACCGGAGTGCTCGCCGCAAACTTTGAAATGATGGAAAGACTGGTCGCCTGGTATCGCTCTCAAGCTGCGGACGGCCTTATTCCAAAGATAACGGCCTATGGCGACTGGCTCCAGCCTTATGCAAAAAATACCAGGGGTGACACGCCCCATGCGCTGCTCGCTACGGCTTTTTATGCGCACAGCACGCGGCTGCTGGCGGACGCTGCCGCCGTGCTTAAGCGCGATGACGATGCGAAACGCTATAGCGCCGAAGCTGAGTCCATCAAGAAGGCATTTGCCAATCACTATTTTGATGCCGATGCAAAACTGCGGAACGCCCCTGAGACGCAGACGGGCTACCTGCTGGCTATCGCTTTCAATCTCATAGGGCCGCAAGAGCAAATCAAGGCGGTTCGCCATCTCGTGCGTCTTGTACATGAAGCAGATAATCATCTGCGAACCGGTTTTCTCGGCACGCCTTATATTACTGCAGTCCTGGACAAGATGGGGTATTCCGATCTTGCCTTTGACGTCCTGCTGAAGGAAACCTATCCATCCTGGTTCTATTCTATAAATCAAGGAGCTACGACCATGTGGGAGCGCTGGAATAGCTTTAGTCACGAAAAGGGTTTTGGCTCTGCACAGATGAACTCGTTCAATCACTATGCGTATGGTGCAATCGGGCAGTGGATGTACGAGCGAATTGCGGGCCTCTCGCCGGATCCTGCGCAGCCAGGATATAAGCACTTCTTTGTCCGGCCGCTTGTCGGCAAGCAGCTGGACTGGGCCTGCGCCGAACTTGAAACGCCTTTTGGAACCGCCTCAAGCGGCTGGAGACGTCAAAATGGCAAGATATGCATGGATGTTGTTGTCCCGCCGAATACAACTGCGACCATTGAATTTCCTGATGGCAGCAACCCTCAAATTGTCACTGCCGGGACTTACCATTTCATAACTGATCCGTAAAACAGGATGTTTAACGATGCGTGAAAAACGTCCGCGGAATTTTGAGGAAAACCAGGCACGAACGGAATGTTCTTGACCTTACATAGATGAATTTTGTAAAACGGTCGATGTCATTGAGATACTTTTCATGTATTTGGGGAAAACGAATGAAATGTAGTCATGGACTGGTTTTGGTTTGCTGCATTCTGGTTGCCCTTTCCTTTGAGATAGCCGCCGCCGAGCAGTGGCCGCAGTGGCGAGGACCGCTGATGGACGGCTCCACGACCGAGCATGGTCTGCCGTCCGATTGGGACAAGGACAAAGATGCCCTGTGGGTCATGGACTTGCCTGGTCCCGGCTCGGCGACGCCGATTGTCTGGGATGACTACGTTTTTGTGACGGCTTCCGATAAAGAGTCAAAGCAGGTGCTGGCCATCGCTGTCGATGGAAAAACTGGCACACTGCGGTGGAAGACGGCTCTCGGCCCCGACCGCAAGGCAGGCGGCAACAATAGCATGGCCTCGCCTTCGCCTGTCACAGACGGCAAGTTCGTTTGGTACTTGACCGGGACGGGCCAATTGACAGCACTGACTTTCGACGGCCAGACTCTCTGGAACCGCAACCTGGCTGCCGAATACGGACAGTTCGAATTCAACTTCGGCTACAGTTCAAGCCCGCTGTTATTTGACGGCAGGCTCTACGTGCTCGTCCTGCAGAATGACAAGCCCAACCGCTACGGTATGAACGTCGACCGCACGAAGCCGCTTGAGTCTTACCTGCTGGCGGTAGATCCTGCAGCCGGCAAAACGCTCTGGAAGCACGTTCGCGATACCAACGCCCAGGAGCAATCGCGTGAGTCCTATGTGACACCATACCCCTACGAGTGGCAGGGCCGCAAGGAAATCATTCTCGCGGGCGGCGAATGCGTCACAGGCCATGATCCTGCCGGCGGCGCCGAATTGTGGCGATGGTGGTTTACGCCCCAGGACGGCCAGACCCTTCAGCACAATGTCCCCACCCCCGTTGCGCACGAGGGCCTCATCTTTGTCATCCGCCCCGAGCATCGCCCGCTTTTTGCCCTGCGGGCAGGCGGAGCCGGCAGGCTGGATGCTTCCTCCGTCGCATGGACCTTTGAAGCCAACCGCTGCTGGATTACAACCCCGGCGGTCTATCGGAATCGTCTTTACGTTCTCCAGGAAAACGAAAAAACTCTCATTTGCTTTGAACCTCAAACGGGAAGGATTGTCTGGCAGCACGAACTTCCTGTAAAAACCTCATTCGAGGCCTCGCCCCTTGCCGCGGACGGCAAGATCTACTGTATCAGCCTGGCCGGCGAAGTCGTCGTCCTCGCGGCCGGCGACGAGTACGAGCTGCTGGCCTCGATCGATATGGATGACAGACTGTGCCGCTCCTCCTTTAGCGCGGCGGGGGGAAAACTTTACATCCGCACCGGCTCAAAACTCTATTGTGTTGGAGAACATTGAACCAGGCTGTCTGCTGTGGGGCAAAACGTGATTGGCACAACTTTACTGGCTAAGCACATATTTGATGTTCGCAATGCGTTCACGAAACGGTGGGTGGGTTGAGAAATAATCTCCGAGCATCCTGATGTCCTGTAATGGCTGCAAACGTAGGAATAAATCAATCGCTCCTGCCGGATCATTACCTGCAGCCTTGACCAACCGCGCTGCAAAAACATCAGCCCTGAACTCATTTTCCCGTGAGTAAGCCCTCTCAAGAAATTGTATTCCTAATCGGCTCACTGAACCTGTGGCTGCCGCGCGCAGATGACCTCCCTTTAAGAGGGTTCTAACCAGTGCACTGGCCAGCATCCTTTCCATGACGTGCCCTTGAATGACATGGGCCAGTTCATGAGCCATGATGAAGGCCAATTGATCAATGTTTCCGCTGCAGCGGTTGACCAATGTATCACTGATGAATACAAACCCTCCGGGCAGGCAGAAGGCCTGGGGTTCAGATGCTTGGATGGCTGCAAACAAAAAGGAGCGGAGATTGTTTTTGAGAGAGCTTAGCAGCGGTTCGGCTAATTGGGCAAGTTGCTGTGTCAACTCGGGGCAAATTGCATGCTGTTTGCGAACCAGTTGTGCCATCTCAGAGCCAACGGCGTATTCGGCTTCTATGACTTCAGCTTGAGGAGCGGTCGCTGATAAGTAGGCCCATTTGGCCGTCCTGACCTTTGGTCCAGCAAGCTTGCCAAGTCTGTAAAATATACTGCTCATGTGGTTCGTCTGCGGTTTCCCTCAGATCATAATAGAAGAGGACAAAAGACACAAGGAGCAAATTGTCCGTAAGAGTTGCTCCAATTGGTTTGACGTTTGCATAAATCGTTCTGTTCATTGACGCAGGACGGTGGCAGCACAGGCATATACCATAATGCCGCGCCTCAAATCCCAAATCCATTGGTGGTAAGTACCGCCGGCTTCCAGCCGACCCAAAACCAAAGCGTGTCCGGTACTACCTTTTCGTGTTTGACAATGTCTATATAGCCTGCTATCTTTTATCCGTACGGGCCGCGTGGCGAATGGAGAACAAAAACAGCAAACAAACTAAAACCTCGAATCAAGCGTGACAGAAAGAAGGACCATATAAAAGTACGGACACCTTTAATTAATCAGAGGATACTGACAGTGACTGATAAAATAAAAGAGGATTCATAAGTGCTAACGAGCAAGGAAGTTACAAAAAAGGTGTCTGATACCTTTAGTTTTCCCGTTGGGTATGAATACTTTCAACCTGACGTATGGTAGAAGTGATAGACCAAATGACTATGGCGAGACTGTAGATTTGTTAACACTCAATTTCGGATATGGAGTACAATCTGATTTTACGGCGGGAGAGGCCCATTTTAATAGAGGTTATACATGGACGCAGACTTTAGACTAGAGGCAGAGAGGTTTATTAAACCTGTCTTGATGTTGATGGGAATCATGTTTGTCATATCTCCGTTGATATTTATGATTTTGAGCCTCTCTCTGCTCGAAATAATTCGATATCTTTTTTATATTTGCATACCACTGTCTTTTCTTTTTCTTATTGTAAATCTAATTCGTTGGAAACGAAAGAACAGAGATGTGGCTGCACCACCGCGAAAGCTGATCATGTTCCATTTTGCCATATGTTTATTTTTCGGATTATCAATGATTCCGCAATCTCTTATCATGAATATGAAGGCAAGAGTTGAAATAAGGAATTTCTTATTGACATTCAGTACTGTCCCATTATAAGTCGAATAAGGACAGTTGGTTACAGTTTTGCTGCTCTTTAAAATCATAGTCATATCCTGTAAGTGCTTGTTTTAGCGTGGTTTTCTCGAAAAGCAGGATGCTGATGATTTGGAGTATTTCG
>JAJFTK010000059.1 GCA_021372945.1 Planctomycetaceae bacterium
CACTTGCTCTACGGACACATTGTCGATGGTGATCAAATGACGTCTTTCAAGCTCTTCCGGAAGCAATGTGTTATCATAGTATACGCTGCCCTTGGAATCATAAACAAAGACGTGGTGCCCGTAACCTTTTGCAAATTCCACATCTTCTCCTACTGCCAAAGCTGCCACTCTCGTTTGCTGAGGGCTGATATTGACCCATCGTGTTCGATTGTCTTTGAGATTCACCGATACAGCGTATAAAGACACTGGCGTTTTGTTTTCGATCGAGATAGAAGACCATACAGAAATATTGGCAATCGCAAGGAAAACAAAGATCAGTACCAATAACACACTGGATAAATAAAAAACGACTCTCATGTGGTATCGGCGTGAAACCACAATCAACAGAACCAATATTGAGACTGTCGGCAAGCAAACGAGCCATCGGTCGATTACCAGAATGGTGAACTGGTTGGGATCCTGCGACAAGGCCGCCCACAACGCGGGCAGCCACAACAGCGCGAGCACCATCAATAACCGCTCATGTTTTCTGATTATTGAAAACATTGTTTTTCCCCATTCACAATAAATTCTACTATTCCGGCCTGAACTATCAATCACATTCATTTTTTGGATTCGCAGATTCATGCGTTGAAAACTGCGTTTTCAGAATGCGTTCGAGGGTTTTTAGGTAAAAATACTGTGCCCAAACGGCGCTAATTTGCCCCAAAGGGCGCATATTTGCAGCCAAACGGACCCAAACAACAGCCCATTTGTGCCGGTTCTGAGCCGCTTTGGGCCCCTTGCAGGCTTTAAATTCGAAATTCGAATCCCGAAATTCGAAACAAATCCGAATGACCAAAATACGCGAAACAGGCTGCGCGATTTACAAAACTGCATCAGAAAACTTTCAAAAATAGCTTCGTTTTGGGTTTGTTATTTTCCATAGTCTTTGATCCTGCTTCAGGAACGCAGAAAATTGGCTTTGTTTTGCGAAATTAGATATGTCCGCAGATTACACGGATTTTCATTCATTAGAGAGAAACTAAGATGATGCCGCAGGTGAAGAACTACGCGAGTTAGTCTACTCCTCTTGCTCATTCCCTCCAGCCCTCCTTTCGCCCTAATTTCAATGCTCCATTCTAAATTATTCAATTTTGCGCATTATACCGTATGTTTTGTACATGTCAAACAATTTAACTACCGATTTGGCAAATTCAACAAATTCTTATATCTGTGTAATCAGTGTAATCTGTGGTTTCTAGTCTTTGCGTTTGTCAGAGCGGAGTGTGCGGGCCATGCAGTACACAAACAGCCCCAGAATCAGGCCCCAGCTTATCGTCATGAATATCCAGCCGCCGATGGTCATGCTTTGCCCTCCTCGCCCTCTCGCCGTCTGTGCCGCCACACGATCCAGATCATCAGCAGCAGGAACACCAATAGCGCCAAAAGTCCGATCCGCGTCATCATCACGAAGACCCTGTTCTGGGGCGGGACATTCGTCATGAAGACTTGCGCCTTCCTGTCCTTCAGCAGCCAGACTGTAAGAATCGTGATTAAAAACGCCGGCGTCACATATTTGATGATAAACCGGTACACCCGCGGGATGCGGATGTCCGAGCCGACGTGCAGTTCCTCCCACGCCTTATCCATCCCGAACACCCAGCCGAACATGATCGCCTCGATCGTCGCGAACACCACCAGGCTCACCGACGTCCCCCAGAAATCCATCTCGTCGAGCACGCCGTGTCCCAAAAAGAAGATCACCGGCTGCGTCAGCGCGAACGTCACCACCGCGAACACGATCCCCGCCTCGCGCCGGGTCAGGTTGAACTCGTCCTCCATGAACGCGATCGCCGGAAGCGCCAGGCTGATCGAACTGGTCAGCCCCGCCAAAAACAGCAGGAAGAACCACATGAACGCGAAGTACTGTCCGCCAATCCCGATCTTTTCGAAGATCAGCGGCATCGTCACGAATCCCAGGTCGAACAGCCCTTTGCCCACGATGGCCTGCATCTGCTCGGGCCCGATGAAGGCGAACGCCGCCGGGATCATGATACTGCCGCCCAGGATGACTTCGGCCACTTCGTTGGTGGTCGCCGCCGTAAGACCTGACAGGGCCACATCATCCTGCTTGGTGAGATAGCTGGCATACGTCAATATCACGCCAAAGCCGGCGCTGAGCGTAAAGAAGATCTGCCCCGCCGCCGCCAGCCACACCCCCGGGTCCCTGAGCTTATCCCACTGCGGGTTCCATAAAAAGCCCAACCCCGCAATCGGGTTCCATCCCGGCTTGGATGCATCCGGCGTCCCCAGCGTCAGCACGCGCACCGCGATCACGATCGCCATCACAAACAACACCAGAAGCCCCCACTTGCACACCCGCTCGATACCGCCGCGGATCCCCACGCACACCACCACAGTATTCAATATGAACGTAACCAGAAAAAACAGGTACGCTGTGCCGATCCCGCCAAAGTGCTCATTGACCGCCAGCCCCTGGTATCCCTTGAGAAACTCCTGCATGCCCGCCTGGTCCGTGCATGACAGGTACTTGCCCGTGAGCGCAAACCAGCTATATCCCAGCAGCCATGATTCGATATAGGTATAATAGATGAAGATGACGGTCGGCCCAAAGATCCCGATCACCCCGAAGTACTTGATGAATCGGTTCTTTTGCCACATGGTGTGGAAGATGCCGGGCGCGGTGCTGTGCTCGAATCCCCCGCCGAACCGCCCGATCGTCCACTCGATCCACATCAGCGGCAGTCCCAGCAGGAAAAAACAGACAAAATACGGGATCATGAACGCCCCGCCGCCGTTCTCTGCGGCGATGGCGGGAAACCGCAGGAAGTTGCCCAGGCCCACGGCACTGCCGGCCACGGCAAGGATCACCCCCAATTTGGAACCCCAGCGCTCGCGCGTCACTGTATCCTTCCAAACTTCGTTTACAGTCGTCAATTTCGTATTGAATTCGGTCGCGGAAATTCGAATTTTCTGCTTTGTAGAAAAGAAGAAATGGCGCCCGCTGCGCGGGCTCAGGTGTGAGTGGGTGGGTTCGCTTTGGACCCACGCCCTCACGGGCGAGGCTACAACCTGCCGCCTGCTGCGCAGGCTCTCTGTGACCTGTTTTCTACAAAGCACGTATTCCGAACGATTCGTTTATTTGATGCCCAGCAGCGTCAGGCTGTCGCGCTCGACAACGCTGCGTAGTTTTTCGCGCGGCACCTGCGGCAGGTGCGTGTTGGCCAGCATCCGGTTAAACCCCAGCAGCGTCTCAATGCAGTCATCGGGCTCGGCATACGGGTAGCCGCTGCCGAACAGCAGCTTATCCATGATGCCGGCCTCGTAGGCGCTCAGCACAAGGTTATAGATCTGCCACACCCGCTGCGGATGCAGGCTCAAATCCGCGTAAACGTTCTCGTGCTTCGAGAGCAGCGCCTCGGTCTGCAGATAGAACGGCAGCCCCATTCGCCCGACGATGATCTTGAGCTGGGGGAACGTCCGCGCGATCTCGTCGATCAGCCACGGCTGAGCATAATCCAATATCGCCGCTGCCGAATACGGCGGGCAATTATTGAAGAACACCACCAGCCCGAGCCCCTCGGCCTCTTCATACAGGCGCATCGCGCGGGTATGGGCGGGGTGGAAGTTCTCTTCGGCGCAGTACAGCACTACGCCGCAAAGCCCCTGCTCGACGGTGGCCTTTTTGACGGCCTTATGAGAGATGTCATCCTCGATCGGGTTGATGACCGCAAACCCCCTGGCCTTGCGGTTCTGCGCCGTGTATTCGGACAATTCGCTGTTGAGCAGCCCGCGCTCGCCGCTGATCCCGGCCAGGACCAGGCACCCGTCAAGGCGGCTGCAAACCGCCTGATGCTCCTCGGCCAAATTGCCCCGTTTGGGACAGTGCAGATGCGTATGGCAATCAACGATCATTCTAAAAGCCTTGTATTTGCTGGGTTCCTAAATCGATTCACACCAGAGTTTAATCGGCAAATGGCCCATAATCCAGTAAAAAAACCCGACCTCATACGGCCAAAAAGACAAACTGTAACGGGAATAACTTATTGACATTTTGGCACAGGGCGTTTAGGATGGGTTTCCACTGTAATCGTAAAGGAATGCAGATGAATTGCCCTACATGCAGACAGCCCATGCTCGTATTGGAACTGGAGGAAATCGAGATCGATTACTGCAGCGCCTGCCGGGGCATGTGGCTGGATGCCGGCGAGTTGGAACTTCTGCTGGGTGAAAATGCACAGGCCCTCGATCTGCTTCGCTCATTTCGCGCCGCCGAAACCGGCGAGCAAAAAAGAAAATGCCCGATCTGCCTGAAGAACATGGACAAGGTTCACGTCGGGGTGCCCGGGCAATCTCAGGAACTGATCGACCGGTGCCCGAAATACCATGGGCTTTGGTTCGATGGCGGCGAGTTGCAGCGCATCCTGCAAAAAGCCCATTTCGATGACAACGATAAAGTGAAACGCCTGCTTGGCGATTTGTTCTTTACAAATAAGGTCATTTGATATGTATTGCCTGTGACTGCAAGAGATGCATTCAGATAAAGGAGCTATAGAAAAAAATGAATGACCTTCAGAACCTGATAGATACGATAGAGCCCCGCGTCTTGAAAGCCGTACTTGCCTGCAGGGATATGATGCAATTGCGTTATTCACATCTTGACCCGGAAATTATTCTCTACGGTTCTCAGGCAAAGGGCACAGCCCACCTCGAATCTGACATTGACTTGCTGATTTTAACCAATCAGTCAGTGTCAGCCGAGCTAAAAAATGCAATTTGCGGCGATCTTTATGAAATCGAACTTGAATTGGACGTGGTGATCAGCCCGCTAATTAAAAGCCGGCAACAATGGGATCGACCGGTGGTCAAAGTCTTACCTTTATATCGAAACATCCAACGGGAAGGTGTGCGTGTGGCATGACAACACCGAAAGAGGAACTGGTCCAATATCGAATACAACGCGCTTGGGAGACCTTGGAGGAGGCGAAGGTCATGTTTGATTCGAATCATTTGCATGGCACAGCGAACAGGCTTTACTATGCTTGTTTTTATGCGGTTTGCGCGTTGCTCGCAAAATTCGAAATGTCCAGCAGTAAGCACAGCGGCGTCATGTCTCTGTTCAATCAGCATTTTGTAAAGCCAAACAAGATGCCCGTTTCGTTCGGTAAATTTTATTCCAAAGTTTACAACAATCGGACGGAAGGTGACTACGGCGATATACTATCTGAGATCGAGATTACGCAAGAAGACCTCGCGATGGCCAGAGACTTTATCGAGTGTATTAGCTCGTTTGTAAAGGCATGAAATATAATATTTAAATCTTAGAGCTTTTTCGGAAAAGGAAGATTTTCTCAAACAGAAAGGAACCATACGATGGGTGCAGGATTATTGGGATTTGTGATTCTCCTGGGAATAGCGTTTGTTCTGATCGTTGCCGTAATCGGGATCTATAACACGCTGGTGCGGCTGCGCAACCAGGTCGATAACGCCTGGTCGCAGATCGACGTGCAGCTCAAGCGCCGCCACGACCTGATCCCCAATCTCGTGGAAACCGCCAAAGGTTATATGCAGCACGAGCGGCAGACGTTCGAGGCGATCACCCAGGCCCGCAGCCAGGCGGTCGGCGCCAAATCGGTAGCCGAGGCATCCAGGGCCGAAGGCGCCCTGACGGAAGCGCTGAGCAAATTTATGCTCGTCGTAGAGAATTACCCTGAACTCAAGGCCAATCAGAATTTCCTATCGCTGCAGGAAACGCTCACCAGTACCGAAAACAAGATCGCCTTCGCGCGGCAGGGCTACAACGACCAGGTTCTGTTTTATAACAATAAGATCCAGATGTTCCCCTCGAACATCATCGCCGGCATGTTCAATTTCAAATCGCGCGACTACTTTGAAGTCGCCAATGAAGCCGAACGTTCCGTCCCAACCGTAAAGTTCTAGAATGTGGGAATTAATTAAGATCAACAAGCGCAATTCCGTGCTGCTGCTGGCGGCCATGGGGGCGATCCTTCTGCTGGTGGGAGTCGCGGCGGGCACGCTGCTGGGCGGCCCCGAAGGCGCCTGGATCGGTCTGCCGGTCGCGGCCGGCATCTGGCTGGTGATGATGCTGATCAGTTTCAGCAGCGGCGACCGCATCCTGCTGGCGTCCAGCAACGCCGTCCGTGTCACAGCGGACGTTCACCCGATGCTCTTCAACGTGGTCGAAGAGATGACCATCGCCGCCAATCTGCCCAAGATGCCCGATCTGTACATCATCAATGACCCTTCGCCAAACGCCTTCGCCACCGGCCGCAATCCGCAGAATGCCTCCATCGCCGTGACGGCGGGTCTTTTGACCAAGCTCAATCGCGATGAACTGCAGGGCGTGATCGCACATGAGATGAGCCACATTGTACATCGTGACATTTTGTTCGTCACGCTGGCCAGCGTGATCCTCGGCAGCGTCGCTCTCATCAGCAACGTCATGATGCGGGGCATGTTCTATGGTTCCATGGGCTCGCGGCGCCGCTATTCGTCGCGTTCCTCCAACCAGGGCGGCGCACAGCTTATTCTGATCCTGCTGGCCGTTGTCCTGGCGATCCTGGCGCCGCTGTTTGTGCAGTTGCTCTATTTTGCGCTCTCACGCCGGCGGGAATACCTGGCCGATGCCGGCGCCGTGCGGCTGACCCGCTACCCGGAAGGACTTGCCTCCGCGTTGGAAAAGATCGCGGCCGTTTCAACCCCCGTCGCCGCCGCGAATAAGGCCACCGCCCCCATGTATATCGAAAACCCGCTGGGCGGCAGAAAGGCGCATAGTCTCACCAGCACCCATCCGCCCATCCAGGAGCGGATTCGAATTCTTCGCAACATGAGTCATGGCGCCGGTTTTCGCGACTACTTGGACTCATTTCAATCCGTTACGCACCACAACCCGGATATTCCGGCGTCGGCCTTCAAATCCGAGGACATTCCGCTGCGCCAAGCGGGCGTGGAAAAGCAAACACCGGCTGAAACCCCGAAACAGCAGGCCCGGCAGGTTGGCGATCTGATGCGGTCGGTTGGCGGTTACACCTTCCTGACTTGTCCGTGCGGACTTAAACTCAAGGTGCCGCCGGGGCTGACCGGAACGAAAATTGAGTGCCCAAGGTGCGGGCGGATTGTCCAGGGGTGAAGCTGCCTTTAGGCAATCGGCCCTGCGCGCCCGCCGGCCAGCAGCAAAAGGCTTTCACAGATCTTGAGCATATCCTGTTCTGAAGGCGCGCACCGATCCAGCCACATCGCCCCAAAATGCGCCGCAATAAAAAGCCTGGCCAGCGTCGAAACATCGATGCCCGCAGGCACGGTCTTAAACGTGCTCGATTGCCGGATCAGCAGTTCATGAAAGCTCTGACACCATTGCCAAAATGATTTAAGCTTGTCCTGCATGGCGGCACTGAGCCCGCCGGACTCAATGGTAAGACGTCCGATAAGGCGGCAATACAGCCATTCGCCCGAAGTCTGCCGCTCGATCAGTCTGCCAAGCCATACGCTGAGTTTAGCCCCGGTTTCCTCCTTCTCCTGCAAGTCCGCCAACCCATGGTACGCGGCGATCGCTTCATCGAGCGCGGCCTCGCACAGTGACTCTTTGCCGTTGAAATAATGATAGAACGCCCCCTTGGTGATCCCGACCGCGTTAAGGATGTCGTCGATGGAGGTGGCGGTATAGCCGTGACTGCTGAACAGATTGGTGGCGGTGCTTAGAATCCGTTCTTTGGTATCCGTACTTTTCCTGGACATAGCAAACGACCCCGCCGGAGCCTGCAAAGAAGTTTACTGCTGCATAAGCTGCCTGGCCATAAACAGCACAGCCAACAACAGCAGCAGACAGATGCCGCCAAGGATGACCATTCCGATCCGGTACTTGGAAACGACTTCTTCCGTGTATGTTTTGTCGGCGGCTTGCCTTGAAACGATCGCTTCGCCTTCTTCGAGCCCCTCCAGCGCTTCGACGTTGAATTTTTGACGCGCCAGCAGCGGCGGGCGCCCTTCGCGAACCGCCTGGAGGTCAGTGATCACTTCTTCCATCGTGCGGTATCGCTCGTCCCGGTCCTTGGCCATCATTACTTCGATCACTTCTGAAATCCCGGCCGAAAGCGCGGTATTGATATGGTCCGGCGGAACCAGCGGCTCTTTAAGGTGCTTCTTCATTACTTCTGCCGGCGCCGTCGCCTCGAATGGAACCCGCCCGGTCACCATGTGAAACAGCGTCGCGCCCAGGGCATAGATATCCGCCCGGCCGTCAATGTCAACCAGTCCGCGAATCTGTTCGGGGGCAATATAGTAAGGCGTGCCGAAGGCCTTGCCCTGCTCGTGCTTGGCGGCCTTGATATCGCTGGTCTCACGAGCCAATCCCATATCGGCCAGTTTGACCACGTTATCCTTATTGATCATGATGTTCTTGGGCTTGACGTCGCGGTGCACCAGGCCCAGCGAATGAGCGTGCCCGAGGGCGTTGGATAACTGCAGGATCAAGTCCAGCGCCTCGGCCTCGCCGAAGACCTTGCCCTTGGACAGGTCGTCATAAAGCGTGCGGCCCTCCACGTACTCCATCACAAAATAATAAAGCCCGCCTACCTCGCCGACGTCGATGGCCTGTACGATGTTATTGTGGTTTAACTTGGCGGCAATGCGGCCTTCTTTGTAGAAACGCTCCACGTAATCTGATTTCTGGACGAATTTCTTCGGCAACACCTTGATGGCAACCGTACGATCCAAGGAGATCTGCTTGGCCTTATAGACAACCGCCATTGCCCCTGAACCGAGTTTACCCAGTACTTTGTAACCGGGGATCTGGCCGGAGGCGTCTTTGCTCTCTCTGATAACATCTTTCAGGCGGGAGGCCTGCGACTTGGTCAGATATCGCTTTTCCAGCAGGACCTGTTCGAGGGTGCCGGGATTTGTGTCCGCGCGGGCCTTCAATTCATCCTTGCACAGTCGGATTTCTTCCTCTGTGCAGAGCTTTTGATCGACCGCAAACCGGCCAAGAATGGTGTCATAATTTGTAATTTGGTTATCGGCCAAAGCCTTAAATCCCGTCTTGATAGAACTTATTTGGTCCAATTATTGAAGAATATCGCTTCTTGTCAAAGAAAAAACCCCTCAACTCAGTACAAAGGTGACATTTCGAGGCGTACCGCCGACCCACGTGATAACCCTGTTCCACCGCGGAAGAAAGAAATCCCACAGGACCACAGTTAAACAGTACTGACCAGAATTCCATTTTGTTCGGCTCGAAACTCTGCCACAAGCGGTCAACAGGGGTTTGCCGGACATTGCCGAGCATCATGCCGCTGCACTGACCCAGGAAGACGTTTCCCTCCGGATCAACATGGATCCCTTTGGCATCCAGCAGGGTTCGGCGGCAATCCTGTCCGTCAAAGGCCTCTGCCGCAGCACCTTCTTCCAATTCAGCCAAGCTCTCCGCCGCGCGACCCGTAAATCGGCATTTGTCCGCCTTTAATGCGTCCTTAAGAACTAAAAATCTGTCTTCTTCAGGCATGTTTCTTATTCCCGTAGGATGCTCAAGGTATTTTTGCCACCGGACCAGCACACGCTGGGGACCTAGTACCCTGCCTGCGATCTCGACAAGCCTGCGAACTTGCTCGACATCCACAAATTCCTCATGAAAAGGGTCCCAACTGATCTTGAGTCTTTCCATGGAGCAATCGTTAAGTAGCCGAAGTTTGTCCTGAATGCTGCGGTCGCTTTCACCTGCAGCCCATCCGGCATTTGTCTCAACAGATTCGGGCCCCTTTAGACCCTGCCGGCGAGCCTCGACGCAAATTTCAGCCAGTCGGTCGAAGTACAAGAACGGTTCACCGCCAGTCAGATGCACGCGCGATTGGTTCCCGGTGATCCGCTCAAGACCCTGCCACGATTCTATGGCGGTTTGAACGGTCATCAACCCGCCCGCCGAAGGACCGCATCGATAATAACAGAAACGGCAGGCTGCGGTGCAGCGATAGGTCAACAGCAGTCCGGCATAGCGCCACAACTTCAGCTTCGGCTCGTCCGGGCCTTGCCGCAAATTGTACAGGTTGTCAAAAAAACCGAGCATTATTTATTCCTGTCGGACAGCTTAGACTTCTAAGCGAAAAATACCAAATAAAAATGGTACTCCGCAGACTATGATGATGTAGGGGTTTGCAAAATATAGCTCAAGTCCTTATAAGCTATTGATTTAGGCGAATCAAACTTATAGAGGTGCTTGAGCTGTGAATGTATTGGGTCTTGAGGCGTTATTTTCAT
>JAJFTK010000106.1 GCA_021372945.1 Planctomycetaceae bacterium
TCTCCTGACAAGTGAAGGTGAATTATCACTGCAGGATAATGGCCAGCTCAAATCGATAACAGATGTTTTCCGTTGTAACATCATATAATTAAAATAGTTATGTTAAAATAGTCTCAAGTTAATGGGACAGTACTGATTGTACATTGTAAATTGTAGATCGAATTTAAACATTGCAGCGATTTGCGGACGGGGTGAATCTGGTTGAATTAGATTTGAAGGATAGAATTATGTTTAAATAGTTCTGCCAGTGGATAGAATACGAATGAATACGGGAGTAAATCTACCAAGGAAGGAAAGCTAGTATGTGCAACGGAAGGACGCACAAGCTAATCGGCATCGCCGCCGGAGCAACAACGGCCATAGCCGCAAACCACTCTATTTTTCAAGATTCTGAAAATGCATGGCTATACATGATTGGAGGCGCAGTTGGGGGTTGGGCGTGTAGTACGATACCCGATCTTTTAGAACCTTCTAAAGAATTGGGGCCGAACCATCGAGGTTTCTGTCATGGGATTATACCGAACGCTGTGGGAGCCGGTTTCTTGGGATTATTATGGCAGAAAGCAAATCAACTTGTAGAAAACGCGAGAGTATTTGACAGTGAGGGTGAAAAGTGTAAAGCCGCTTTATGTCGACTTGCCGTGAGTGCAATGATTGGTGGTGCAGCGGGTTACACGTCACACCTGTTAACTGACTCGACAACAACAAAAGGTCTGCCATTTTTCTGCTAATACAATGTCCAACAACCCTCTTATTAATTATAACTCATCATACGGGAAAGCGAGAGTTCAGAAGTGGTGTGAGGCCATAGAGGCATACGTATTAGCCGCGAACGAGAGAGAAATTAATAGACGGACTATAAACACAAACTTTCTTGATGCGCTAGCCGAAATTCTGACTATAATTACTCGCAGAGTAGATCGAAAAGATGAATGGGAGTTATCTATGTGCGAACATGGACTTACGGCACGGTCTCCCAAATTACAGTGCGATATTAGCTTGCATGCTTGGCCCGGGTATGAGTACCAGATGGAGACAAACTTTGCTTATGCAAAGCACATAGGAAGTATGACCGACAACTTCTGGCAACACATACTTGACATTTCTAAGTTCGGTGAGATTGTTTTTGAAGAGGATAGAATTATAGAAGCACCGCTATTTCCCACAAGGCATGTAAACAAGAAAATGAAAAGTCAGCTTTTCAAAATTGCAAGGAACTTCCTTGTATATTCAAATGAGGAATATAATGATGGCGTTGATTGCGAAGACCCTTTTGATGGTTTTGGTATTCTGCGAGTTTCTTGGCCCATAACTGTGCAGATTGAAGAGCTACTGCAAAAAATATATGAAATATTCATACGATGCCATCAGATCAACTATATGCTGTATAGACAACAGTACATATTGACACATTCAAAGAAGATGTAAAGGGGAGATATTGAAACGCTAGTAATGGGATTACGCTGGCTGACACAATTGCGTGCATGCTAATGGTACTAACCTTTGGAGCTGCGATGGCGAAAGAGCAGGAGAAAAAGGAAAAAATGAAGCTGGAAGAATTTATAACTCAAGCAATCAATGAAATAATTAGCGGCATCTCAAACTCACAAATATTTGCAAAGACCAAAGGCGCAGTAGTAAATCCTCAAGTTACTAAAACAAAAGAAGCTGTCAACCGGTGAGGTAACAGGAGTGTTCAAACATTCTCCGGAACATCCAGTGGAATTTGATATTGCGGTTACGACAACGCAGGGCAAGGGCACACAAAGTGGTCTTGGTGTATTTGTGGGTCCCATTAGTGCAGGAACAAAAGGACTATCTGAATCAAGCAATAGCACTGTTAGTCGCATAAAGTTTACGGTACCAGTTATTTTCCCGACCCAAGATATATAAGCGGCATAGATATTCTCATAAATAAAAGATGCAAGAATTCTTAAGAAACAGAATAGAACTGGTAAAAAAGTTGCGCGAAAGCGATTTACCGGTTCATTACGCCGATTTAGTTCTGATCTTATGTTCGGTATTGTGTGGTTGTGCGGCGCGCCGATGGCCTGGTAAAGAAAATGATAGAAAGCGCTTTATTGAGTTGCTCATAGGGTGGTCACCGGAAAGATTGAAAACATCGTGGATTAGTGTTCCATCGCTCCTAAACGAAGGCCTTATTACCATTAGCCAAACGCCGTACGATGATTTTGGGAATAGCTGTCGAATTTACTGCGATGACGAAATCGATCTCAGCTTTAACGAAGCCCTAGATAAATACCCGATGATTCCGCCAAAACAACTCCGGCAGCACTCGTTTGCGGTAATCATTTATGAGCGGCTTCGATGCGGTTATGCACACCAATATTGGCACCATAACAGCATAACTCATGTACCGGCAAGTCGGAGGGGTGCATGTTTTAGTTATCTTAGCAGATTCTCAGGTAATCAAATAGAAACAAGAATGATCTCTATACATCTAGAGTATTTAATTACATTTGCAGAACATCATGTTTCTATTTTGTCGGATAATCCTGCCGAATCTCCGGCAACTTGGTGGATTGATGAATAATGGCGAGAACGAGAAGGCTCTATACTGCCCTGCATGGCGAAAGAGGGTAGATAGGTGCTGATTGCTAAGCATTGGAAGGGTGCAAACGGATTGCTCATTTCCGAACGGGAGTGAGCAATCGTTTTTACAGGACATAGAGGACATAATAGGACGGATAGCGTTAGTCCGTGCCGCCCAAATGGCTCGTCAGAAAAGACCGTGCCCCAAAAAATCAAAGAATGGAGGGAATAAAGAGGGAAGATGGGGGGAACTATTTTGATTTTGTTTCGTATGAGATGCTGAATTGACCAAAGCGAGGCCGGTATTTTGTCGATAGTTTCAGTTGGAAATGATTTCGGGACAAGGAAGTGAACAAGCAAACGTATTAAGATATAGTAAGCATTTTCCGTAGGCACGCAATCAGTCTGGTGCCATAATCGTTGTTGACAAGTCGCTATTTGTTGTTAGAAATGGATACAGACAACAATCAAAGAAGAGGTAACTAAATGTTCGAACGTTTTACAGATCGTGCCCGCAAGGTGATGGCTCTGGCCAACCAGGAGGCTCAGCGGTTTAACCATGAGTACATCGGGACCGAGCACATCTTGCTGGGGCTGGTAAAAGAAGGCAGCGGGGTCGGAGCCAATGTGCTCAAGAACCTCGATGTGGATATCAAGAAGCTGCGTCTGGAGATCGAGAAGCTGGTCAAGAGCGGGCCGGATATGGTGACGATGGGCAAGCTTCCGCAGACGCCGCGGGCCAAGAAGGTAATCGAGTTTGCGATCGAGGAGGCCCGTTCCCTGAATCACAATTACGTGGGGACCGAGCATATCCTGCTTGGCTTGCTGCGCGAGACCGAAGGCATTGCGGCACAGGTCTTGATGAACCTGGGGCTCAAGCTGGAGGACGTGCGCCAGGAGGTGCTGAACCTGCTGGGGGCCGGCGTCGAGGATACGGGTTACCAATCGATGGGGATGAAGATGAACCCGGCGGCGGCATCGCAGGCGGCCAAGACGGCCAAGAGCAAGACGCCGGCGCTGGATAGTTTCGGCAGGGACCTGACGGAGCTTGCGGTCAAGGGCGAGTTGGACCCGGTGATCGGGCGGTCCGATGAGATCGAGCGGCTGGTGCAGATCTTGTGCCGCCGGACGAAGAATAACCCGGTGCTGCTGGGCGAGGCGGGCGTCGGCAAGACGGCGATCGTCGAAGGCCTGGCGCAGCGGATCACGGGGCACCAGGTGCCGGAGATATTGAAAGAGAAGCGGCTGGTGGTGCTGGACCTGGCGATGATGGTCGCCGGAACGAAGTACCGCGGCCAGTTCGAAGAGCGCATCAAGGCGGTCATCAACGAGGTGCGGCGGGCGGGCAACGTGATCCTGTTCATCGACGAGCTGCATACGCTGGTCGGGGCCGGCGGCGCCGAAGGCGCGATCGACGCCTCGAACGTGCTAAAGCCCGCGCTGGCGCGCGGCGAGGTGCAGTGCATTGGCGCCACGACCTTTGATGAATACCGCAAGTACGTGGAAAAGGACGCGGCGCTGGAACGGCGGTTCCAGACGATCGTGGTGGACCCGCCGAGCAAGGACGAGACGGTCAAGATCCTTGAGGGCCTGCGGGATCGGTACGAGCAGCATCACCGCGTACAGTTCACGGATGAGGCGCTGTTCCAGGCGGTCGAGCTTTCGACGCGGTACATCTCGGGCCGCTGCCTGCCGGATAAGGCGATTGACGTGATCGACGAGGCCGGTGCGCGGACGCGGCTGAAGAATATGACGCCGCCGCCGAATTTGGCGGAGTTCGAGGCGAAGATCGAAAAGCTTCAGGAAGAAAAAGACGAGGCTGTTCGCGCGGCCGACTACGAACGCGCGGCGGCACTGCGTGACGATATTCAGCGGATCCTTGACGAGAAGGCTGACATCCAGAAGCAATGGCAGGAACGCACCAACAAAACGGTTGGGGTGGTCGATGCCGAAGTGGTGGCCGAGGTGGTCAGCAAGATGACGGGCGTTCCGCTGACGCGTTTAGAAAAAGAAGAGGCCGAGAAGCTGCTTGAGCTTGAGGCGGAACTGCACAAGACGGTGGTCTCGCAGGACGAGGCGATCGCGGCGCTGGCCAAGGCCGTGCGTCGAAGCCGCAGCGGCTTGAAGGACCCGAACCGTCCGATGGGCAGCTTTATCTTCATCGGGCCCAGCGGCGTGGGCAAGACGCTGCTGGCGCGGGCGCTGGCGGAGTTTATGTTCGGCGACGCGGACGCCATGATCCAGATCGACATGAGCGAATACATGGAGAAGCACAACGTCAGCCGGCTGGTTGGCGCTCCTCCCGGGTATGTCGGTTACGAAGAGGGCGGCCAGTTGACCGAGCGGATACGCCGGCGGCCGTACGCGGTGCTGCTGCTCGACGAGATCGAAAAGGCGCACTCGGACGTTTACAACATGCTCCTGCAGATCATGGAAGAAGGCCGGCTGACCGACTCGTTCGGGCGGCACGTGGATTTCAAGAACGTGATCCTGATCATGACGAGCAACATCGGCGCCGACCTGATCAAGAACCAGTCGGGATTTGGTTTCGGCAAACGCACGCAGGAATCGAATTACGAAAAGATGAAAGAGCTGCTGGACAAGGAAATGGAACGTCATTTCCGGCCGGAGTTCCTCAACCGGCTCGATGCGCAGATCGTGTTTAGACCGCTGACGCGCGAAGACCTGCAGACGATCGTGGAATACGAATTGAACAAGGTGTTCAAACGGCTGGTGGATCGCGGGCTGCACCTTGATCTGGAGCCTGCGGCGAAGGAGTTTTTGATCGACAAGGGATATAACCCTGAGTTCGGGGCGCGTCCGCTGCGAAGGGCCATCGAACGCTATATCGAGGACCCGCTGTCGGAAGATATGCTCCGGGGCAAGTTCAAGGGCAAGAGCCTGATCAAGATCAGCGTTCAGGACGAGAACCATCTGCGGTTTGAAGGCACCGAGGCGTCGGCCCCGGTTGACAAGGAAAGCGTGGTGGTTCGTACCGGCCCAACGCCGGAAGCACCTGCGCAATAAAGGCCGATCCGCGACAAAACATGGATGCGAAGACGGATTATTTTGAGAAGGATGCTTTTTCCCGCCATTGCGGAATCGAGCTGTTGGAAACAGGGCCCGGAACCGCAACGGCGAGGATGAAGCTGCAGCCGCATCATCTGAACCATGTGGGGACCGTTCACGGCGCGGCGCTCTTCGCCCTTGGGGACGCGGTATTCGCGGCGGCCTCCAACTCGCACGACCATGTGGCGGTGGCGGTGAACATCAATATTTCATACCTGAAGGCGGTCGCGGGCGGCGTGCTGACGGCGCGGGCGGCGGAAAACAACCTGCAGGGGCGGATCGGCAGCTATACCATCCGCATCGAAAACGAAGAAGGCCAGCTTGTCGCTCTTTTCGAAGGCTTGGCTTACCGGAAAATCAAGTGAGATCGAGTTTGTCCTCATAAATCACGGATCCCTTTAAGGAGATTGGCAATGAAAATTCGAACGATGATCACAGTTGGAATGATGCTTTTTGTCGCGGGACTGGCCCAGGCGGCCGAAGAGCAGACGCAGCCGGCAACCCCCAGGACGCCGCAGGAACGGCGCCAGGTGGGGCGGCGTTCGCTTGCGGATCGCGAGGCGATGCTCAAGGAGATGCAGGCCAGCCGGGCCCAGGTGCATCAGAAGGCGATCGATGAACTCGTGCAGATCAAGAAACTAGCCGAAGAAGAGAACGCTCCGAAAACAGCAGCGGCGATCCAAGCTATGATCGACAAGAGAAATGAAGAGTACAAGAAGAGCATGGAGCAAATGGAGCGGCAGCGCCGCGAACGGGAGCAGCAGCTCCAGCAGAAGACGAACGAACAGCCATCGAAACGTCAGCGGCCGCAGCCCACGCCTTCCGACGCACCCTAACCTTTTTAAGATCGGTCATAGAAAAAGCTGCCGCAGTAAAATGCGGCAGCTTTTTTTTATTCTGATCTCAACTCATCTCTGCAATAAAATGCCGGCTAGTAGTAATAGGCGCGGGAATTGGCATAGCGCTCGTCAAGCCTGGACTGGCGATAGAGCAACTGGTCCTGGCGGGAATCATAGATGCGTTCCCTTCGGCTGGAACGGAATTCCTCCCTTGCCATTCGTTGTTCGTATTCGGATTGCCGCTGGTCTTCGGCTCGGGCCAAAGCGGCCTGTTGTTTTTCCTGCATCATCGCCGCGCGCTTTGTGGCGGCGTCGGCCTTCTGCTGAAGGATCAGATCCGCCTCGTGCGATTTATAGGCACCCAGTTGTCCCGTTTTGTCCAGGTAGCACCATATCCTGGCGCATTGATCGAGCATCTTACGCATGTCGGTGCGTACTTTTTGACCGTATTCCTCCTTCTTTTTGCAGATCTCCACATACTGCTGTTTTTCGGCGTCCTCGACGACGGCGGGTAAATAACCTTCATAGAGCACATGCTGCATGGCCACTTCGACGAGTTGATCCCAGGTCGGGCGCTCTTTCGGCATGGGGACCTTCATCTGCTGCAAACCCGGTGTGATCCTGAGCACTTCGGCATAGACGTTAGAATCGAATGTAATGGGAGTGTTCTGGTTAGCAAAATCGGAGGCCTTATCAATTTGCAGCAGGTAATCGCCCATGAGCTTGAGCCGAGTCTTCAGCTCAGACCGTTTCTTGGTCAGGAACGGAATAAACTCCTCGACCGCATCGGACCGAAGGACCCAATAGTCGATGGAATCCTTCGGCGGGAGAGTCATTTCGGGAAAGGCTTCCATCGGCTGTGCTGCCTGGACGGAGGCGGCAGGTTTATTGGCATCCGCCGGAATCGATTGTGAATATGAGACGGTGACCAGCAATGATACAAAAACTAAAATGCATCTCATGGCCTTTCCTTTCGAAATCATGGTCCAATATCTATGTACGTTGTCAAAAATTCACTTTACAGGCAATCCGTGCGCAGAATGTTGGAGTCGGTGCGTACCCAGAGGTGCAGATCGTTGACTTGTCACTATTGTCCCCGAATCAGGTATGTCTGTAAAGAACAAAACCGCAAATTCTGAGGGCAGCTACGGAGGGACTCCGCGCAGGCGGCATGGTAAAAGACAGCAGCTTGCGACGACGCCATGTCGGCTAAGTTTCAATAGGGGTAGGCCCAGGAGTTGATGAAGCGCTGGTCCAAGAGGGACTGGCGGTAGAGAAGCTGCTGCTGACGGTAGTAGTAGTCCAATTCCCGGCGGGATGAACTGAACTCGCGGCGGGCCATTCTTTGTTCATACTCCTGCTGTTTTCGATCCTCGGCCCGCTGCCGCGTGGCAACCTGTTTTTGCTTCATGGCGGCCTGGCGTTCGGCGTCAAGTTCGGCTTCCTGCCGCTGTGCGACATCGGCTTCGTGAGCCTTAAAGTCATCGAGCCGGCCGATTTGCCGAAGGTATATCCACATGCGGACGCATTGGTCCATGATCGCGCGGATGTCGCCCAGGACCTTCTGGCCGTACTCCTCTTTCTTTTTGCAGGCGGCGGCAAACTGCTGCATTTCGGAATCCTCGACATCGGCCGGCAGGTAGCCTTGCGCCAGGACATGCTGCATGGCGATTTCAACGAGCTGATCCCACGTGGGACGCTGGTTCGGGGGCCGAATATTCATCTGCCGCAAACGCGGACCGATCTTGAGGATCTCGGCATAGATCGCGGGGTTATAGGTAACGGGGATGTCGTGGGCGGCGAATTCAGAGGCTTTTCCGATCTGCAGAAGATAGTCGTTGAGCATCTTCATGCGGGTCTTCATTTCGGAACGCTTTTTGGTCAGCAGGGGGATGAACTCCTGAATGGCATCCGAGCGGAGGACCCAATATTCGGCGGAGTCCTTTTGCGGCAGGGGCAGATCAGTCATCTCGGCGTCGCCTGGGGTATTGGCATCGGGCGGATTGTTGGCATCGACGGGCCATGGGGCGGGTTTGCCAGGCTCCGGCGGGGTCGTTTGCGCGTACGAAAAACCGATAAGCAGTACCATGACTGTGATGGTAGATCTCATACTTTTGGCTCCAACAGGCGTTTCAACGATTCTAAACGAACCCGCAAGAATCAGCAAGCCCGCAAGGGGCCAAGAATGCAGTTTATTCATCAGGAAATAACTTAGGGATTTTGCCGTGGGTTTGTTGACAAAGACGGGACAGTTTGTAAGATAGAGCTAACTGGATATTTTGAAAGTCCACTGGACTTGAGCGTCTCCATCGAAATCGCTACTTTTCTATGTAACGAGACGTGTGAAGCCGGTGCCCCAAATCGGGGCATCGCTTGCGCGTTCGTTACGGGCCTGTAGCGGGCCTCGATGGAGCGGCGGCGATGCTCCTTTTCCTTTCAAAGCAGCATCCCCAATTAAATGTGAAAATCTTCTGCCGCGATTGCGCGGTCGCCGGGGGAGTGTGTTTTCATACACCCTCGGCATATTGAAAAATGAATATTGTCCGGGCTGGCGGAAGGATTCGGTGAAGGGGTTTTTTCATGTGTGCAGCCCGGTTTTTTTAAAACTCGACACATACAGAAAGGAGGTGTTTTATGAAAAATTGTCAATAACATCCGATGAGAGTACTCTAATAATGATGGGGGGACAACTTGTTATTTTAGGGAGGTTTGTATGAAAACCAAGATGGTGACACTTGTTTTACTGTGTTGTATGTTTTTTGTTAATTACTCAAACTGACCGATTGAAAGATTTTTGATGATAGCAGTGATTCAACAAAAACAGCCTCAAATGCCGATAAGTCTTGTGTTGAGCATTACTTATTCGCACGGAGGCTGCATGATTACTATCGGCAAAATTCCTCAAA
>JAJFTK010000113.1 GCA_021372945.1 Planctomycetaceae bacterium
GAAATTCTTCAGGTTTTAGGCGTCATGCTTTTTGAAAAAACACCCATCAAAAGCATGTTTTCTGCGAGTTTAATCGACTTTTCAAAGAGCGAGTTATATAACCAATTGTTATTATTCAACTTATAACGGGACAGTACTGAATTTTAATATCAAAACTGCGTGACCTTTCTGAGCACATCAAATCGTTCTTCGATCATCTCCCGTGTCGCCGCCTGGATCCCGTGCACCGAGAAATCGCCGATCGTAAACGAGGCCGTTACGGTTCCATAGACCATCGCGTTTCGCAGCGCGATCACATCGACCTTGCCCGCCTGCGCCAGGTAACCCATCGTCCCGCCGGCGAACGAATCGCCTGCGCCGGTCGGATCGATCACGATCGGTGTTGGAAATGCCGGCAGCAGGAAAATGTCCCCTTGCGTGTTATACATCATCGAGCCATGCTCGCCTTTCTTGATGATGACGAATCGCGGTCCCATGTCCAGGATCATCTTGGCCGCCGTCACCAGGTTGCGCTGCCCGGTCAGCAGTTTGGCCTCACCCTCGTTGAGGATCAGCATATCGATGCGGTCCATCAGCTTCTTGAGATCGTCGTTGGCCGTTACGATCCAATGATTCATCGTATCGGCTGCCGTGAAGATTGGGCTGCCCATCTGCTCCAGAAGCTGCAACTGCAGTGCCGGGGCCGTATTGGCCAGAAATACGAATTCGCAGTTTCGATAACCCTCCGGCACGGAAGGCGGCGCCTCCGCCAGTACATTGAGTTCCACCGCTTCTGTTTTTGCCTCGTTCATATCGCCTTCGTACGACCCATGCCAGCGGAAGGTCTTGCTGCTCTTTCGCACCTCCAGCCCCGACAGATCAACGTCACGCCCCGCGAACAGCCGCTGCAGGTCGAACGGGCAATCCGCTCCCACGACCCCGAGAAACTTGATATCCGTAAAAAGACTTGCCCCCATCGAAAAATGCACCGCCGATCCGCCGATACAATCCTTGTTATACCCATACGGCGTGCGCACCGTATCGATCCCAATCGAGCCCGTCACCAACAATGACATTCCGTTTCTCCCTTCAGATCTCGTTCCCTGGTTGCCTCTGCATTACGCAAAATGCTTCAATGCAATATCAATTCGCTTCAGCGTGTTATCGATTCCCAACAGGTCCACCGCGTTAAAGATCGGCGGGCTGATCGTCGTGCCGCAGATCGCCACGCGCAGCGGCTGGGCGATCTTACCAAGCCCGACCTTTTGTGCTTGGGCCAGGTTCCGCAGCAGCGACTCAATGCCTTCCGGCGTCAGTTCCTGCAATCCTGCCAACGCCTCGCGAACCGCACGAAGCATCGCCAGACCGTCACCTTTCTGCAGCACCTTCTTCACCGCTTCGGCGTCGTACCGGACCTGGTCATTGCTCACGAACGCGAAGCGCGTCTTCTGCTCGATCTGTTCCAACGTCCGCGCGCCTTCGTTCATCCGGATGATGGCCTCCAGCAGGGTGTCATCTGCCTTTGCGACCGGTGATTCGATCGCCGCAAGGTAGCGCCGGAAATGCCCGACCAACGTCGGCATCGGCGTCCGCTTGATGTGCTCGGTATTGAACGCCAGCAGTTTGTCGCGGTCGAACAGGCTGTTGCTCTTGTTGACGCGCGACAGATCGAACGCCTCGACCAGTTCCTGCCGGCTCATGATCTCGCGTCCATCGCCCGGGTTCCATCCCAATAGCGCCAAAAAGTTGACCATCGCCTCCGGCAGGTATCCGCTGCGGAAAAAGTCCACCACGTTGATCTCCGGCAGGCGTATTCCCAGATGCTCCGCGATCTTCTCGATGATCGGGATATCCGGCACCGAATTGCCTTCCAAAAAGTCAACCAGCTCGGATTCGGTAATGATCCGCCCATCGACAAGCTGTCTTACAATCTCAAGTCCGGCCGACATCTTGCCTCTGAGTTCATCGACGTTGCTGCCCTTGACGCTATAAAATTTCGTCAGGTCCTGCATTTGAACCTTATTCAGCGCGTCATTGTGTCCGCTTCTAAACGCCTCCAACTCATCGGCCCCGATCTTTGCCGTCAGCGCCGCATACGGGATCACGCCGTGTTCCTTCATATATTTCTGCACGGCCTTGGGCTGCTCGCGTTTGCTCAGTTTACCGCCGCTTTCGCTCACGGTCACCGACATGTGCGCGTAGGTCGGGATGCGGAATCCAAGCGCGCGCTGCAAAAGCTGATGGTTGGGCGTGTTCATCAAATGTTCCTGCCCGCGGATCACGTGCGTAACGCCCATTAGCTCGTCATCGACCACGACCGCGAAATGGTAGGTCGGGAACCCGTCGCTCTTGAGGATAATAAAATCGCCGATCTCCGCAGGATCAAAGCTGACATCCCCGCGGATCTCATCATGGACCACGATCGGCTCGGTTGCGGTTACCGCGAATCGCACGGTCACAGGCCGCCCTTCGGCGCGGGCCTTCTCGACATCCGCTTCTGTCGGGCATACAGCCGGCCGCCGGTAAATATTCGACCGCTTTTCGGTCTCCGCCAGCTTTCGAGCTGCGTCCAGTTCTTCTGCCGTGTCGAAGCTATAATACGCCTTGCCTGCGTCCAGAAGCTGCCTGATGTACTTGTCATAGATCGCCCGCCGCTCCGATTGCAGGTAGGGCCCGTGCGGTCCCCCGACCTCGGGTCCTTCGTCCCATTCGATGCCCAGCCAGCGCAGATCCTCCATCACCTGCCGCATCGCTGTCGGCGTGTTGCGCTTCATGTCCGTATCTTCAATGCGCAGCAAAAACTTGCCGCCGGTGCGTCGCGCCAGCAGCCAATTGAATAAAGCTGTCCTGGCGCCGCCCACATGCAGGTAGCCCGTCGGGGACGGCGCAAATCGTGTTACGATCATGCAAAACCCTTCACTTGACCATTTCTTAAAAACAAAAAGCTTACCCCTGCCCTCATCGAAAGTCAAGTGCAGATATTCCCGCGAAAGCAGACTGATATTTAGTATGGTTTCAAAAGAATTCTAAAATCTGTTGTAATCTGCGGTTTCAAAAGCGCCCGCCGGCTCAAAAAAAACGGCGTGTCGAACAGCAACTGCCGTGGGGGCGGCAGACTCACGCAGCCGCTCTTTGAGAACGTTCAGCCGGCGGACACTTTAAATGAGCTACTCAAGAATGCTCATCCGGTTGATCTCATCTTTCCGGATGTTATATTCTTCCTGCGTAATCCGTCCGGCGTCCAGATCCTCTTTGATCCGCTTCATTTCCCGGTTCGCCTTATATTCGTAGGCTCCGGCTCCCGCCGCCGCACCGCCGGCGGCCCCAAGTCCCGCTGTGCCCCATTTGCTTTCACAGCCGGCCACCGCAAACAACGCAACAGATAAGATCACGATGCTCAGTTTTTTCATTGTGTGCTTCCTTCAATAAGGTCCGTTTGCTCATGCCGCGCCTGCCCGCGCCACATTCAGGCAGGCGGCGTGTGCAAGACTATAATTCTTAAAAACGCACAAAGGTATAGGTATTCTCCTTAAAAGCCATAGGTCTTCTCGCAAAAAAATCAAATCTATAAATCGTTGATAATCCTAGGGTTAGGTTTTTGCTGGTTACTTTTGGGTTTTTCCCTCGAACAAACATGTACAAACCGGTATAAAACTCTATAAAACTGTAGTCAAAACTTCTTACGACCTATGATGAGAAAGGAAAAAGATGAAGAAATTAGCGATTCTGATGACGATGATGTTTGTAGCGAGCTTCTTTATGGTCTCCTCGGCGCAGGCCGAAGGCACCTGCTGCAAAGCGAAACAGCAACAGGCCCAGTGCCCTAACGCGCCCGCCGATGCCGACGGTCAAAAGCAATGTCCCAAGGCCGGCGAAAAGAAAGAATGCCCCAAGGAATGCCCAAAGGATGCCCAAGGGCAGGGCAAGTGTGAAAAGGCAGAAAACCCGCAGTAGTTTTGACTTGCCGTACGCACAAGGCCGGACCGCAACCCCGGCCTTTTCTTTTGCGCTCTGCAAAGCCAATTGCCGCGTGCTTTTGAGTCATTTGACCATGCCAGGATTCACAGGTTCCCGCGTAGTACAGGTAAAAGTGAAAAGACGCAGAAGGTTCTGGGCCAATACTGACGCGGCGGTTTCTTCTCTGAACGAACGCATTCAGGCTCAAGAGCTTGTGCGAACTGCCTTGCAGAATAATCTGCAAGACAAAGAGGGACGACCCCCAAAAGGTCGTTCCTTTTTTATTGCGCTTGTGAGAGGATCTCTTGGGCGCATTTCATGCAGTAGCGGTCCGTCATCCCAGCGACATAATCACAAACCGTTCGCTCGAGGCCCTCGGTTGCCGTCTGCTGTTGGTAGTGGGGCGGCATCTTGCCCGGTTCCTTGCAGAGATGCTCGAACAATCGCGTCAGCCACACGCGGACGTTCTTGGCCGTCTCCTGCAGCATGGGGTGCAGGTACATAGACTCCATCAGGAAGTGCTCAAGCTCCAATAGCGACTCTTCCACCGGCCGGCTCAGGCCAACCAGCGGCTCAGGTGTCCGGTAAACCTTTTCAAGGCTGTCAATCCCCGCCGATTCCAGACGCGACTTGCTGGTTTCGATCGCATCCACCGCCAATAGGTCGATCAGCGCCTTGGAAATCCGGGTCCGCCGAATCACGCGATCCTCAATCCGGCCAACTTGCACCTTGTCGCAGACCTGTCTGTATAGAGTCAGCTTGGCAAGCTGGTTTTCGTCGATGAGCCGCGAGCGCAGGCCGTCTTCCAGGTCATGGCAGTTGTAGGCGATGCGGTCGGCCAGGTCCGCGATGCGCCCTTCCAGGCAATTGCTGCCGACAGGCGCGTTTTCCAGCATCGGGTGATCGTAAGGACTACTGTGCTTCATGAAGCCCAGCCGCGTTTCATACATCAGGTTCAACCCCCGCCACCCCGGATAAGGACACTCGATGCGATCCACGATCCGCAGCGCCTGCCTGTTATGCTCAAAACCCCCGATGTCCAGCGTCAGCTCGTTGAGAACCTTTTCGCCGTTATGCCCAAACGGCGAATGTCCCAGGTCATGCCCCAGGCAGATGGCTTCGGTCAGTGTTTCATTGACCTGCAGACACCGTGCGAGCGTGCGCCCGATCTGCGCCACTTCGATGCTGTGGGTCAGCCGCGTTCGATATGCGTCGTTCAATCCGGTCGTAAAAACCTGTGACTTGCCTTCCAGCCGGCGAAACGCGGCACAATGAATGATACGGTCCCGGTCGCGTTCAAATGCGTCGCGATAGGCGTGGGGCGGTTCCGGATTCTGCCGTCCGCGGCTTCTGCTCTCGTTCACGGCATAATCGGCAAGCGCGTTCATCAGGTTTGCGGCAGATTTTCTTTTTGACTGACTTCAGCCAGTTGATCGTACAGTTCGTACAGTCCCTGGCTGATGACGTTCGTATCGCTGCATATAGGCATAAAGCTCGTGTCGCCGCTCCATCTGGGCACTACGTGTATGTGCATGTGTTCCGGCAGCCCGGCGCCGGCGCACCGCCCGAAATTCATGCCGACATTGAACCCATGCGGCTTGATCGCCAGCTCCAGCGCCCGCTGGCTGTCTCGTGTCAGCCTGGTCAAGGATAGCATTTGAGCCTCGGACAGCTCGCTGAGGCCCGCGACGTGTTTCACCGGGGCGACCAGCAGGTGTCCGTTACTGTACGGGTACCGATTGAACATGACCAAAGCGTGTTCGGTTCGCCAGAGCACAAGATTCTCGCGATCCTTCTCGGGACTGGCGAGCGCCTGGCACAGGAAACAGCCGCTGCTGGCGGCAAGTCCCTGGATATACTTGATTCGCCACGGAGCCCAAAGATTCTGACGCTCCATCTCCATCCCTTCGTTCTTTAAGGTGTATCGATCCGTTCGATCGCGATCGTCTGATGCACGTCAAGTACAGGCACCGAATCGCCCAGCGGCAGCATGAAAGCCGCCTTCACGTGCATCGTATAGTCCTGCGAGTCCTTCTCGATCAGCCCCTTGTCCATATTGAATAGCAGGGTGCCGCCGCCCGTGAGCGATTCAAATTGGTAGTTGCGAAGGAACCCAAACATCCCGCGCATCTGAAAGTCGCCCTCGTACGGCCGGACAAAGTTCTGCATCGGTTCCTTGCTCATCTCGTACGTGCTGGTAATGACCGCCATCCGCGTGCCGTCCTGGCGGTCCTCAATGCGATCGAGTGTATAGTCGGTGAATCGCGCCGGCGGCGTATAGAACGGCACCGGCCACGGAACCGTCTGCTTGGTCCGCCACTGCTTGCCGGGTTTCATGTTCAGCGGGTCGCCCACGCTGGCCGTGGCGTCCCACAGAAACCACTGCATGGCCAAAAAGTCATTGATCATATCCGGGTTCTTGATGCGCGCGTTTTCACGGCCCGAAACAAACGCCCCTTCCCCCAGCTCCCGAGCCACCCTCGCAAGATCGTTCGTATCGGCGATCTCACCCGTCGGCGACAGCTTCAGGGTAAATTCCTTGCCCGCCAGCTTCTCCATCGCGTCGGCCTCTTCCTTCTTGCCGCTGAAGGAGGAACGCGTTACAGCGGCTTTCCGGCAGGTCGCTTTGATCGTCGTCAGCCCGAACGGGTCCACCTCAATAGGGGTGTACGTCAGCACCAGCTCCAGCTTTTCGGTCATTATCTGCGGCTTAGACTTCTTGGTTGGGTCGCTGCTGGTCAGGTCGATCTGCGTCTGACGCTCGGAGACCATCTGGTACGTGATGGGAACATCCTTCTCAAAGGACACAAGCAGCCAAGTGTCCTTTTTTGCTTTCTGCTGTTCGACTTGACATCCGCCCACCACGGCCAGAATCGCCATGACAGCCCATAACCGTAAGCCTTTGCGCATGCTGTTCTCTCTGAAGATTTCAGGGTGTTACTTGACTTTTTCCAACCGGTTAGTGTTGGTAAACCGCATCAGCAGGGTATCGGGTCCCTTCGCCGGATCGCCGTTCTCCGGCGTCTCCTGCGCGACATAACTGCTGACCAGCGTCTCTTCGCTGAGCAGCACCTGCTCGGAATCCAGGTCCATCTTCATGGTGCCCGTGTACAGATCTTCATTATCGAACATCTTGGCAAACATTCCCATGCCGCCTGCTCCGGCGACGCCGCCATCGGCCGCCTTGCCGCTTTCGGCGGCGGTCATGTCAACGGTGACGATGTTATCTTTGATGTCTTTAACCACGTAGGTCTTAGCATAGCTTTTCGGCGCCAACAGTCCCGGCGGAGAGGGAACTACCTTCGTCCAGGAATCGTTGACCGCGATCAGTTTCTTGCCGTCCTCGGGCATGGCCGGGATGCTGTGGCGTTCTGCCACCGCCTTGTCGTCCAGGAGGCTCTCGGCGATCCGCTTCTCGTAAGCCGATTTGACTATGTTCTTGGCCGCCGTGGTGTCTAAGGCGCTTGCCTTGCCGTCCGGCATCAGCTTGATCGTATAGCTTTGCCCGATCAGTGCGGCCATCGGGTTGCTCTTTTGTTCTTCCTTCGTGCTGTCGAACGCGAACTTCTCCTCGTTCTTATTCACGATCTGCACCTTCAGCGAATTGATGGTGATCTTGGCGGTCGCATTGCCTTCGGCGTCCACCGCTTCGATCACCTGGTCGAAGCCCATCACGATATCGGTCTTGGTTTGTTCTTCACGCAGTTTCCCCAAATTGGGCTGCTCAAATCGGAAATCCTTGACGATCAGCACGGTTGAATCGTACTGCGTCTTCTGCTGGGGGGCGAAGTTCAGTTTCATCTCCGCCTCCGCGGCGGGTTTGCCGCATCCGCTCAGGATAATGGCAGTACAGACACCCAGAACGACCAACATTGCGCTTGCCTTGCGTGACATATCCGCTCTCCTATAAAAAGGTTAATCCATTCCCATGATTACAAAGTTAACAAATTATAGTCGATTTAACTCCTATGACAATACTAATTTATCCCGGAAATGCAAATCTATCGACAATCTTGCCCTCTTTTGCGGCGATTTTTCCGCCGGCTTGACCCTTGAACGAACCCGATCTGCTATTTTTTTACTTTCCAATTGGTCAAAACCATGCCGAAACGCTATAATCACCATTTTTATGGCAAGCCGAAGGGTGGCAGGTCAAGCATCCTCCTTTAACAAGGGATAATGCCCGGCCGTGTGTTTCGGCAAACGTAAGACTAGCTTTTTGGAGATTGAGTATGCGTAGTGATACAGTCAAAGAAGGATTCCAGCGGGCTCCGCATCGGGCTCTTTTACGGGCGTGCGGCGTCAAATCGGATGAAATGAACAGGCCCTTTATCGCCATCGCCAACAGCTATTGCGATATCGTCCCCGGCCATGTCCACCTGCACGAGGTCGCCAAGGTTGTCAAGCAGGCGGTCCGCGACGCCGGCGGCGTGCCGTTCGAATTCAATACGATCGCCGTCTGCGACGGTATCGCCATGGGCCATACCGGCATGAAGTACTCGCTGGCCTCGCGCGAGATCATCGCCGACGCGGTCGAGACCATGGTCCGCGCCCACTGCTTTGACGGCATGATCTGCATCCCCAACTGCGACAAGGTCGTCCCGGGCATGCTCATGGCGTCGGTGCGGCTTAATATCCCCACGCTGTTCGTCTCCGGCGGCCCGATGGCGGCGGGCAAGACCCCCGACGGCAAACCCGCCGACCTCATCACCATCTTCGAAGGCGTCGCCCAGTACAACGCCGGCAAGATCGATGAAGAACAGCTCATGGCCCTCGAATGCGCCGGCTGCCCCACGCAGGGGAGCTGCTCGGGCATGTTCACCGCCAACAGCATGAACTGCCTGTGCGAGGCCATCGGCATGGCGCTGCCGGGCAATGGCACGATCCTGGCCGCCGACCCCAAACGCATCGACCTCTACAAACAGGCGGGCAAGCGCATCGTTTCAATGGTCTCCGAGGACCTCAAGCCCGATGCGATCATCACGCAAAAATCCCTCGATAACGCCTTTGTCCTCGATATGGCCATGGGCGGCTCGACCAATACGGTTCTGCATGCCCTGGCGGTTGCCAACGAAGCGGGCATCGACTACAACCTGGACCGCATTAACGACATCAGCGCCAAGTGCCCCAACATCTGCAAGGTCTCGCCGTCGAGTCAATGGCACGTCGAAGACGTCGACGCCGCCGGCGGCATCAGCGCCATCCTCAAGGAGATCAGCAAGACCGGTCTGCTCAACCTGGACTGCCCGACGGTTTCCGGCGTCAGCCTGGGTGAGCGCATCAAGAACGCGAAAATCAAAAATCCCGAGTGCATCCACCCGCTGGAAAAAGCCTACAGCCAGCGCGGCGGCCTGGCCGTCCTTCGCGGCAGCTTGGCCCCGAACGGCGCGGTCGTCAAAACGGCCGGCGTCGCTCCCTCCATGCTGGTCCATTCCGGCCCGGCCGTCATCTTCGAGAGCCAGGAAGAGGCCTGCGACGGGATCCTCGGCGGCAAGGTCAAGGCCGGTGACGTCGTGATTATCCGTTATGAAGGTCCCAAGGGCGGCCCCGGCATGCAGGAAATGCTCTCGCCCACCAGTTACATCATGGGCGCAGGCCTGGGCGAATCGGTGGCCCTGGTCACCGATGGCCGCTTCTCCGGCGGCACGCGCGGCGCTTGCATCGGTCACGTCAGCCCCGAAGCGGCGGTAGGGGGGCCCATCGGCCTCTTGCAGCCGGGTGATATCGTCGAGATCGATATCCCGAATAACAAGATCAGTGTCAAACTGTCAGCCGCCGAACTGGCCAAACGCAAAAAAGCCTGGAAGCCGCGCAAGCCCAATATCACCACCGGCTGCCTGGCCAAGTACGCCTCCATGGCCACCAGCGCCGACACCGGCGGCATCTTAAAATGGTAAATGGCGGAGTTCGTAGGAGTAGGCTCGAAAAACGGGGACTGGTACGTTCTGCCGAGAGGCAGGTTGTACCTGTACCCGCTTTTCGCAAACAGTGACGACAGAGAACGACGATGACTGAGCAGCATGGTTCAGCGCAGCCAAAAGCCTTTACGCTCATCGAACTGCTGGTTGTCATCGCGATTATCTCGCTGCTGCTGTCCGTTCTTTTGCCCGCCCTCCGCAAGGCCAAGGCACAGGGCCAGCAGACCGTCTGCAACAGCAACATGGTCCAGATCGGCCGAGCCGCCTACCTCTACGCGGGCGACAATCAAACCTTCATCCCGCGCGGCGGCCAGTTCGGCACTTGGTTCAAATGCTTCCTGCCCTATGTCGGTCAGACCGCGGACACGGATGACTACCGCAACGTCAAGATCTATCGCTGCCTCAGCTTCCCGGACAAGCGCCAGACCGTCTGTTACGTCGTCAGTTCCTGGACGTTCAATAGCAAGACCGATCTGACCGGACACGAGATCACCGAGCCGACCAAGCTCAGCGTCTTTACGCATCCCATGACAACCATCTACATGGCCGAGAACGAAAACGCCTCCTGGAGGCCGATCATCGAAGACGAGAGCCACCCGGACGTCCAGCGGCTCGACATCTGGAACCCCGGCCACCTGCCCGCCTCAACGGGGACCGACATCGGCACCGGCCGCCGGATCGCACCCAACCGCCACCGCGCAGGATGCAATTACCTCTTTGTCGATTGGCACGTCGAATACATCCCCACCAAGGATATGTCCATCCGCTATTGGCGCGACAAGTGAACTAAGGTTCTATAGAGCAAAAGAACTATGCCCGGATGTCGTCAAAACATTCTGCTTGTTGGCTTGATTGCATTGCTGTTGGCCTTGTCTGCATGTCTCAAGCAGCACGGCTCGTCCGAGCATTCGGCGCTGGGGACTGAGACCAGTTTTGTTTTTCTCGGCGATATGCACTTTGACCATCCCAACCACCACGATATGGACTGGGTCGCCAGGGACTTCCCCAACGACATCGTCCAGATAAACGATTACTGCCGGATCACGCGGGACAACACGCCCGTGTTAATGTCTGCCGTCGCTTCGATGAACAAAAGGTAGCCGCTCACCTGCATCGTTCAGGCCGGCGATTTCACTGAGGGTCTCTGCGGCAGTTACGACCTTCAACTTCGCCAATTCAACGACGCGATCTCTTTCATGAATGAGTACCGAGGCGGCGTACCGTTCCTGGTCACCAAGGGCAATCACGACATTACCGGCCCCGGCGCGCCCCGGGCCTACAACGACGCCGTCCTTGGGTGGCTGGGCCGTCAGCTCAGTCAAAAAATCGCATCCGCCTCTTACGCCGTCTCCTTCGGCCCGGATCGATTCATCTTTTTCGACAGCTTCAACCCCGACCTCGATTGGCTTGAAAAAACATTGACCGCTCCGGTGGCGCGCTATACCTTCATGGTAACCCATGAGCCTGTCGTGCCCTTCGATGCCCGTTCCAACTGGCATCTTCTTGTCAACGACCCGGCCCAAAGGGACCGCCTGCTCAACCTGCTCGGCCGCCATAAAGTCGTTGTCCTTTGCGGTCACCTTCACAAGTTCTCGATCCTCCGGCGGAACACCCCAGGCGGTTCTTTTCTGCAAATCGCGATGAACAGCGTCGTCAGCAACCTGAACGCTTCCGCCGAAAACATTCGCTTCGGCGTCGCAGATTACGGCCCCGACCTGGTCAACCTTGAACCGTCATTCGCACCGGATACTCTGGAACTTCGCCGGCACATCCTTGAAAACGAAAAACCCTTCGTTGAGTCGTTCGAATACGCAAAAACCTCGGGCTTCTGCCTGCTCAAAGCCGATCCGGATACGCCTACAGTCGAGCTGCACATCGGCGCATCGCTCAAACCGTACCAGATTTATTCCCTCAGCCTTAATTAGGCAATTTGCTCATATCCGTTAATGCAGATTCAGTATAGTTTGGCCATAAACTAATTTGAAGGAGCACAAAATGGCGATCTATGCGTTAATTTGTTTCGCGATTGCGGCGGTTTTGGGCATCATCTTGGCTGCCATGTATCAGAAGGGCCAATTGTCCCTCGGCACCGCTGTCATTCACGGTCTCTTCGCGGCCATCGGCCTGGTTCTGCTCATTATTGCAGTCGCCCAGGCAGATGTTTCAACGCTCGGCAAAACTGCGCTCGTACTATTTATAATCGCCGCGCTCGGAGGCGCTGTGCTGATCTATAATCATCTCACAAAGCACGCGCTTCCCAAACCTGTCATCGCGATCCACGCCGTGGTGGCGGTCGTCGCGTTCCTGCTGCTGCTATTCGGAATCGTGCGCGGCTAATGCGGTTGCCTGCCATGCCCAGAACAGCCGGTCGAGCCGTCTTCCTGATCGTCTTTGCCGGCGCCATCGCCGGCCCAGTCGCCTGTATTGACTGGAACGCCGTACATACGCCGGCACAGTGGCTCTATAACCTCGGCCGCAGCGCCGCCCTGATGGGTTTTGTGATCCTGTGCTTCCAAGTCGTTCTCACCTGCCGCTGGAAACTGCTCGACTACCTTTTTGCGATCGACAGGATCACCAATTTCCACAAGCGCATGGGCATCCTCGTGACCGTTCTTCTGACAACGCATGTTTTTCTCATTCTGTCCGCCATCAAATCGTCGGGTCAAACTTT
Organism: Planctomycetaceae bacterium; assembly: GCA_021372945.1. Lineage (GTDB taxonomy): Bacteria > Planctomycetota > Phycisphaerae > Sedimentisphaerales > Anaerohalosphaeraceae > 4572-13. The sequence continues at coordinate 12,526 of JAJFTK010000113.1, forward strand.
GCCGGACTCCTGGCAGATCGATGTCGGCGAAGTGACGTTGGCCTTGCTCTGGGTTACGGTCGTATTGGCCCTGACGTTTGACATGTTCGGGCTGGACTACAATATCTGGCGGCTAAGCCATAAAACCGCGCTCCTGCTGGTCGTGCTTGGGTTTATCCATTCGCGTTTCATCGGCTTTCAATTGCTCAACACGCGCCTCGTCGTCTTTTGGTGGATCCTGCTGGCCGTAGCGGCGCTTGCGGCCGCATACCGCAATATCGTCATCCCCTTATTTCTGCGCAGGCGCTGCCGCATTGATTCCATCTTGCCGCAGACGCATGACACCTTTACCCTGTCCTTCAAGCCTGTGGAAAAAGCGATTCGGCAGCACAAGCCCGGCCAGTTCATGTGGCTCACGCTCAAACGCCCCGGCCGCAAGAGTGAAACCCATCCCTTTACCATCGCCTCTTCGCCTACGGCCCTGCCCGCTCTCCAGGTCACCATCAAGCAGTCAGGCAATTACACCAACACGATCGGCCTGACCAGGACAACCGATACCGCTATCATCGAAGGGCCCTATGGCCGGTTCAGCATGCTCAATTATCCGGCGACGCCGCTTCTGTTCATCGCAGGCGGCGTCGGTATCACCCCTGTCATGAGCATGATCCGCTATCTCCGCGACACCGGCGATAACCGCCGGGTCATCCTCCTCTACGGCAACAAGACGGCCGACGACATCATCTTCAAAGACGAATTGAACACGCTTGCCTCCAATTTCACGATTACGCACATCCTCTCGCGACCCTCCCCGGATTGGTCCGGCCCAAAAGGCCATATCACCGGGGAACTCATAGGCGAACATGCGCAATCGATACTCCATAATGCCGAGGTGTTTCTCTGCGGCCCGCCGGCCATGATGGACAAAATCATTGCGGCATTGAAGCAGCTAGCCGTTCCCGCCGCCCGCGTCCATTACGAACGTTTCACGATCTAACTATTTTTTCGATGAATCAGCCGGCGCGTCCTGTTATAATCTTCGTTTGGTAATTCGATCGAAATGTTGGCAATGATTAGCGTTCCACGAAATTGCGTTTACTTAAAAATCCGTGAGAATCCGTGAAATCTGTTTATAAAACAAAAAGACTGTGGTATGCCGGCGGTCTGCATTTTGAATGCGTCGGCTGCGGCAACTGCTGCGCCGGGCCCGCCGAAGGCTATATCTGGCTCACACTACCCGAGATCGAATTTCTGGCAGGCGAACTGCGTTTGACGCCCGACGAGGTCCAAACCAAATTCCTTCGCCGCATCGGCCCGCGGCATACCATCAAAGAGGACCCCAAGACCAAAGACTGCACGTTCCTTTCCCCCGCCCACGACGGCTGCCGCGGCTGCGCGATCTATTCCGTCCGCCCCAACCAGTGCCGCACATGGCCCTTCTGGAGCAGCAACCTCTATGACCCTTCCGCCTGGAACGTCGCCGCCATGCGCTGTCCCGGCGTCAATCGCGGCCGCCTCTATTCCCTCGAAGAGATCCACGCCCTCAAATCCCAAACCCGTTGGTGGTAAGTACTGGCGGTTTCCAGCCGACCCAAAATCAAGGCGTGTCGGTACCTTTTCGTGCTTGACAATGTCTATATAGTCGTCCCTGAAAAAGTCATTTTGCGAATTCAAATCGCCGGGCCAACGCGGTGACGCCAGAAGTGTTTGACATTTTGCTCAGCCAATTTTCCAAAAAGTCGACCCATTCCATCAGCGCATACAAAAATGCGGCTATT
>JAJFTK010000133.1 GCA_021372945.1 Planctomycetaceae bacterium
CACAGCCTTGCCGGAATCTTTTTACGGCGTCTTCAATCCATTCGCTGTCGCTTTGCATAATATAATCCCTTTCAAAAATGAGTATTTGAAAACGGTTATATCCTATCCGCAAGTCTGGCGCCACTTTTTTTTGTTACACCCGGGGGCAGGGCCGCGGAAACAGTGAATTACCTTGCAATTTTGACTTCAATTTTCGTATAATGGCCGGTTATTATTGGAGTCTGCCTGCTTATCGTGATTCTTTCGGATTTAGGCTAAGAAAAAGGCGTGCTGCCAGCCGAAATATAGAAATACCGCGTTCTCAATACTGGAAAACAGGCAAGCATCGTGCAGTCTCCGAGGTTATGATAAAGGAGTCCACTGTGATGAGAAAACCTTTACCCGCGCAAGTCGATCTTAAACGGATCGTTGAATCTTTTCTTAGCGATCCGTCCGGCGAGGCGGTCGCCGAAGCACCGCAGGCGCTCGGCCCTGACGTGCAGGAGTACAATATGCACCTGGAGATCGGCGATGTATTATTGAATAATACGGAGCCTGAAACACTTGTTACGACACTGCGCGAGAAACTTCGCCAATCGAACCAGAACCTGTCGATCGTAGTCCGTCAGAAGAAGAACGTCCAGGCCGGACACGAGACAGACACCCGCCTGGAGGAATTGAATCAAAGTCTGCATTTGGCGCAGGCCGAGAAGGCCGAATCGGAGCAGACCGTTCAGAAATTACAGTGTCAACTCCGGCAGGCGCAAATGGAGCTGGAAAGCGCCAAACAACAGATCAACTCCGCTTCATCGCTATCACAGGACCCGGCGGCCGAGCCGTCGGAAATGCAGCAGCAATTAAGAAAGGCCGAAAAGAAGCTGCGGATTGTCATGCAGCAGAAGGAAAACCTGTCGGGCACGTGCGAGGACCAGGCCAACTATATCGCCGAACTGACAGAGAAGCTGGAAGCCTTGCAGGCAATGAAGGGACGGATCGAATCCGACATGCAGACGCTGCGCGACAAGGACCTGCTCAATGACGGCGCTCAGCAGCAATTCGCAGACGTTAGCGGCAAGCTGGCGCAGGCCCGGCAGACGATCGAGCAGATGGAGCAGCAACTTTGTGCGAAGGAGGAGGCCTTGCAGGAGGCGTCCAAGGCGGCGCAGCAATTATCCGAGCAGATGGCGCAGGCGGCACAACTTGAGAACACGCTGAATCAAACGCAGGCCCAACTGCAGGCACAAACCGCGCGAACGCATGCGCTCGAAGAAGCGGCGAATGCTCTGCAGCAGCAGATCGAAGAGTCTCGGGGGCGGCTTGCGGAGGCAGCCAAGGAAAAGGAATTTCTCCAGTCACAGATCGGCCAATTCGAGGCCAATGACGGGCGCTACCATGCGGCGATGGAGGAGGTCCGGGCCCTGCAGGAGCAAAAGAGCGCGCTGCAGGCGCAGCTTGAAGCGGCAACGGTCCAACAGCAGAAACTGGAAAGCGAATTACAGCAGACTCGCCGGCAGCAGGGCGGGCTGGCCGAGGAATTGCGGCTCGAACGCGAACTGACCGCGCAATTGCACGAGCAGGTTGCGGCCGAAACGCTTGAAAATGAAAGAAAGCTGCAGCAGCTCGAGCAAAATACGCTTTCGCAGCAGCTTCTTCGAGATGAAGCGGATGAACTGACCCGCCGCACTCAAACGCTTGAAGCGCAACTTCAGGAGAATGCTGTAAAGCTGCAGGAATCAGAAAAAAGCTATTGCGAGGCGCTGGAGCAAGCAAAGCAGCAAGAGGCTCAATGGCAGGGGCGGCAAGAGGATCTGCAGGGGCAGATCGTCGGCTTAAACGTCCGCCTGGAGGAAGCCGCCAGTGTCAAGGGTGAATTAGAGGCAAAAGTTTCTGGGCTCGAGGCGGTCCACCAGGATTTGCTTGACGAAAACCGGATCCTCGATGAAACCATCGCCGCCCGCAGCAGCGAACTGAACGCCGCCGAAGAACAGTTGGCGGAACTGCGGGCCGCGGCGGAGATTGCTGCTCAGGAATTTGCAGATGTGCAGCGGGAGTTGGCTGAGGCGCAATCGAATATGCAAGCCGTGCAGTCACAGAAAACGGAACTTGAAAGCTTGCTGTCTCAGTCGCGCGCGCAAATTGAATCGCTCACAGATGAAAAGACCCGGCTCGAACACGCTGTGTCGCAATCGCGCAGCGAGCTTGAGTCATCGCGAAATACTAATGAACAGTTGCGCGTTGAGCTTGATCGCGGGGCCGAGGCGCTGGCCGGCGTGCATGAGGAGAAGTGCACACTCGAGCAGACGCTGGCCGAGCGGCAGGATTCTTATGAGCGGCAGATGACCGCCGCAGCCGAGAAGGGTCGCACGCAACAGGCCCAGATTGAGGATCTGGTCCAGCAGCGGCAAACGCACGTCCAGCAGATCGAATCATTGACGAGTCAAGAGCAGGCTCTTCGATCGCAAATCGATGCCTTAACAAGTCAGCAGCAAACTCATTTGGAGCAGATCGAAGGCTTGCGCAAGACTGAGGCTCTTTACGGGGAACTTTGCGAGAAGCAAAACGACCTGCGGATCGAATTGGAGACAACCGCCGCTGAACTTCAATCGTCGCGGCAGGAACTTGAGACAGCCGCGGCTGAACTTCATTCGAGCCAGCAGGAGCTAAAACTTGCCGAGCAGATGAACCAGCAAAAGGCCGAGTATCAGTCAGTGCTGGAGAAGGAACTGGCACAAAAGAATGCACAAGTCGAGCAGCTTGAACAAGAAAATGAAAAGATTCGAGCTGAAGTAGAAAGTGGCAATCAATCTCTGGCCACCGCGGCGACAAAGCAGCAGGAATTGGAGACTGAACTGGCGCGCCGGCAGTCGGTGATCGAAGAGACCGGCGCTGCCTTGACGCAAACGCAGGAGTCCTTAACGAATACCGGCCAGCAGCTTGAGGAGGAGAGCCGCCGGAGCCGATCCTTGCAGGAAGATCTGTCGCAGAAGGAATCGCAGGTTCAGCAGCTTACATCGGAACTAAGCGACACACGGCAGCGGCTGGAGAGTGCCGAGCAGACGCTGGAAGAACTTCGCGATGCTTGCACAAGGGCCGAGCAGGAAATGGAACAACTGCGGTCGCGGCTCGGGCAAACCGATATGACTTTGGCGCAAACGCAGCAGCAGCTTGCGGCCAAAGAGCAGGAACTGGCGGCGCAGCGCTCGCAGTACAAGGCCCTGCAGGACAAGCTGGGCGCGCAAACCGAAAAACACGAGCAGGAACAGCTTGCCAGGGATGGCCAGATACAGTCGCTGAAAAATGAATTGAAGGAGACGAGCGATTGTGTTGCTGAGTTTGAGCGTCTGATCCGGCAGGTCGATGCCGAAAACGCGGACCTGCGGGTGAACATCGAAAAGACGGGAGAGAAGATCCAGACGGTGCAGTCGCAGGTGGTCGAACAGACGCAGCTCAATGAACAGCTTCAGCGGCAGGTCGATGAGATGAAACATTCGGTGGCAATCGCCGCGGAAACCGAAGAGACGCTTCGCCTGACGAAACTGCAGATCCGCGGCCTGGAACAGCAGCTTGCCCAAGAGAAAGACGATCACGAAGCAACGCAGCGCATGCTCGGACGCCAAAAGGCGGCGGGGGCGGACCTGACCGAGAAGATCCATAATCAATCGATCGAGATCAAGCAGCTTCATCAGCAGATGAAGGATATTCTTGAGAATCGTCAACTCGTGCAGTCGGACTTGTCCACGATCGCGCCCGATCCGCTCAAGCGCAAGATCATGGAAATGGCCGCTAAGATCGAACAGCTCAATCTGCAGCTTCATGAGCGGACCCACAGCCTTAAGCAGGCGCAGAAGCAGATCCATGAGCAAAAAGCCAGTGTCAGTCCGACAGCTCCGGCGGCACCGGTGAGCCAGGATGCGGCGTCCAGCGCGGCCGAGTCGCTGCGCGGCGAAAAACCTGCCGGCGGGCCGGCAGCGCCCCTGAGCGCGGGTTCTTCCAAAGCGCAGGAATCGATTCGCAAACTCCGCGACGAACTGGCCCAGCGCCATAACCAATCGCAGCAGTCACAGGAAAAACTTTCGATCGCGGCCGATGAACTCAATGCCGTGCAGGGCGCTGCGCAGCAGTCGACGGCCAAGAAGACGCTCCAGCAAAGGCTCAATATCTTCAATCGCCGTCCGTAATCGTTTCGCGGCGGGGCGAGCCTTGTTTTTGCTGGTAAATTCAGCCTTTCTGTGGTAACACAAAAGGGATGAAGACGGAATTGCTGTTCATTGCGGATCGAAACAGCAAGGCGGCCCTGCACAAGGCCGCCCGGCTGCTGGATGAGGGTGCGCTTGTCGCTGTTCCCACGGAAACGGTTTATGGGATCGGCTGCAGGGTCGAAGCAGCGTCGCTTGAGCGGCTCAATGGGCTCAAGGACCGGGCGCCCGACAAGCGCTATACGCTGCACATTGGTAGCCACGTTCAGCTTAAAAAATATGTTCCCACACTCAATCTGCGGGCCAGGAAACTCGTGCACAACGGTCTTCCGGGCCCCATCACGGTGGTATTCGAACTTAGTTCCGACGACATGGTCCGCGTTAGCAGAGAATTGCCTGAGGCGATAGTCAATTTGCTCTATGTCGATAACACGCTGGGCATTCGTTACCCGAGTCATCCGATCGCCGCGGCGATCCTGGCCCAGACCCATCATCCGATCGTAGCGCCCAGCGCCAATCCGGCCAACAAGGAACCTGCCAGGACGACGCAAGAGGTCCTAAAGTATTTTGCAGACAAAATTGATTACGTAGTGGATACGCCGGAGCCCAATTGCGCGTACAATCAAAGCAGTACAGTGGTCAAGGTTGGCAGGTTGAAGATCGATATTCTGCGCCAGGGGGCCGTGCCCGCCCAACAGATTCAGGACTGGTCCGCGCTGGAAATACTTTTTGTTTGTGCGGGCAACACCTGCCGGAGCCCGATGGCCGAGGCGGTATGCCGCAAATATTTTGCTGACATTTTGGGCTGTTCAATTGACGAGGTGGCTTCTTTAGGGTATAAAATCAGTTCAGCCGGCATCAGTTCACTGACTGGCGCTGCTCCAAGCGACTACGCGGCGGGCGTTTGCCGCGAGAATCAGGTCTCATTGGAAGGACACCGCAGCCGTCCATTAACGCTGGAAATGATCGAGCGAAGCGATTTGATATTTGCCATGAGCCGAAGCCAATGGCTCAGGATCGTGGAACTTGATCCGCTGGCCGAACGAAAATGTTTTTTGTTGGATGAAAACGCTGACATTGCCGACCCGATAGGATTCGGCTGTGAGGTTTACCGGCAATGTTTCAGACAGATCGAAAAAGCTGTTCAACGAAGGATGTGCGAGATCCTATGAAGATTGCTGTTGCGAACGACCATCGAGGCCATAACGCCGTCGAGCAGATCAAGGCGATTATTGCCCAGTTGGGATTTGAGTGCCTGGATTTTTCAACATCGGGCGAACAGCCGGTCGATTACCCGGATACGGCCTGGCTGGCCTCGACCGCCGTTTCGGATAAGAGGGCCGACCGCGCCATCCTTGTGTGCGGCACGGGGATCGGCATGTGCATCGCCGCCAACAAGATCAAAGGGATCCGCGCGGCGTTGTGTTTTGATGAGCTGGCGGCCAAGCTCTCGCGCGAACACAACGATGCCAACGTCTTGTGCCTTTCGGGCGACCTGATCGGCCCGACGATGATGCGCAAAGTTGTCGAGACGTGGCTGACCACCGAATTCGTCGGCGGCCGTCACCTTCGCCGGGTCAAGAAGATCAAGGCGATCGAAGAGGGCCGCGACCCCCGCGAAATCACCACCAGCCAATAAGCAGTTGACCGTTTGTGTTGTGGTTAATTGACGGTTTTTTTCTTCAATTCGGCCAATTCCGTTTCAACGTCGGCACGGGCTTGCGGTTCCGTTTCGGAAAGGTCGGGGTCCATGTCGCCCTGGCGGTTGAGTTCGGACATCGCATCGGCCTGGGCTTCTGCCGTCTGGACTTTCTCACGCATGCGGTTAAATTTGGCGAACGCCCTGCCTTTGCAGGACAGGCCGTCGGAGGCCTGGTTGATTCGGACTTGCAGGTCCGCCACGCGTTTGCGAGCCGTCAATGTGACAAGGCGGCGTTTTGCTTCGGCCAGTTTCACCTGCATGGCGTTCAGTTGGTGCCTTAGCTTTTGGATGGTAAAGGTTGACGAAAGGCTTGCGTTGCGGCCAGAATGGGGGTATAAGGGGTTGCGTACGTGAAAACAAGAAAATGAGGCATGTGCCTCCGGATACAGGTAAACAATGGAACTAGCAGAACTTCGCAACTTGATAGACGAGCTTCAGGCCCGGATCCAACAGGTCCGGGACTGGCTTTGACCTGCCTGCCAAGATCACCCTTCGCGACAAACTGGAGCAGCAAATGGCCCAGCCGGATTTCTGGAACAACCCGGAGACGGCCCGCAGCGTCGTGACGCAGCTTAGCTCGGTCAAGTCGATGATCACGCCGGTTTTCGAACTCGAGACGGCCGTTAATGACCTGCACGAACTGCTGGAGCTTGCGGCGGAAGAATCCGACCAGGCGACCCTTGCGTCCGTCGAAGCCGACGTGAAGGAGCTGGCCGAACAATGCGACAAGATCGAGATCACCGGGATGCTCAGCGGCCCGGATGATATGCGTCCGTGCTTTTTCGGGATCCACGCCGGAGCGGGCGGCACCGAAAGCTGCGACTGGGCCAATATGCTGCTGCGGATGTACACGCGGTTCTTTGACGACAACGGCTACAAGTACGAGCAGCTCGACATCACGCCCGGCGAAGAGGCCGGCATCCGCTCCATCATGCTGCGGGTCGAAGGGCCGTTCGCGTTCGGCAAGCTGTCCTGCGAGACGGGTGTCCATCGGCTGGTCCGCATCAGTCCATTCGACTCGGCAGGGCGGCGGCATACCAGCTTTGCCGCGGTCGATGTCATGCCCGACTATGAGGACGAGATCGAGATCGAGGTCGATGACAAGGACCTGCGGATCGACTACTACCGCGCCGGCGGCGCAGGCGGCCAGCACGTCAACAAGACCAGCTCCGCCGTTCGCATCACGCATCTGCCCACCGGCATTGTGGCCGCCTGCCAAAACGACCGCAGCCAGCACAAGAACAAGGCTGAGGCCATGAAGATGCTCAAGAGCAAGCTCTATATGATCGAGCAGCAGAAGCGCGACGCCGAACTGGCCAAGCTCTACAGCGCCAAAGGCGAGATCGCCTGGGGCAACCAGATCCGCAGCTATGTGCTCCAGCCCTATCAAATGATCAAGGACCATCGCACCGATTTCCAGAGCGGCAATGTACAGGCGGTGCTCGACGGCGGCATCGAGCCGTTCATCGAGGCATATCTGCGCTATCGAGCCCAGGCCAAGAACAAAGCAAGCTAATCGCGGGAGAAACCATGCCGCAACTGACACGCAGGCAATTCGTTGGAACGGCCGCAAGTGCGGCGGCCCTGATGATGCTGCCCGATGCGCTTGCCGGTCAACCGGCGTTGCGGTGGCCCAATATCGTATTCATCCTGGCCGATGACCTCGGCTATGGCGACCTTGGCTGCTACGGCCAGACGAAATTTCAGACCCCCAACATTGACCGGCTTGCCGCCGAGGGCATGCGCTTTACGCAGCATTACGCGGGAAGCACGGTCTGTGCGCCGTCGCGGTGCTCGCTCATGACGGGCCTGCATACGGGCCATTGCCAGATCCGCGGCAACAAGGGCGTCGAGCCGGAAGGTCAATGGCCGCTCAAGCAGGGGACAGTGACCATCGCGTTGATGCTCAAGCAGGCCGGCTGCGTGACGGGTGCCTTTGGCAAATGGGGGCTCGGCTCGCCTGGCAGCACGGGCGACCCGAACCGGCAGGGCTTCGATCATTTCTTCGGATACAATTGCCAGACACTTGCGCACAAGTACTACCAGCGGCACCTGTGGCGTAATCAGGAAAAGGTCTTGCTGCCCCAGAATGATCCTGAGAAGCAGAAGGGCCAGTACTGCCATGATCTGATCATGAATGAGGCGCTTAGGTTTATCCGGGCCCATAAGAACCGGCCGTTCTTTGCGTTTCTGCCGGTGACGATCCCTCATGCCGAACTTTCCGTTCCGGAAGATTCGCTGAGCAAATACAAGGACAAATTCCTTGAGCAAAAGCGATTTCAACCCAATAACGAAAAGGGTTACGGCTCGCAGTACTGGCCGCGGGCGGCGTTTGCGGCGATGGTTGATCGGCTGGACGGCAATGTTGGTCAGCTCCTTGCTCTGCTGAAGGAACTGCAAATTGACGATAACACGGTCGTGCTGTTCAGCAGCGATAACGGGCCGCATCGCGAAGGCGGCAGCGATCCGGATTTCTTCCACAGCAGTGGGCCGCTGCGGGGCTATAAGCGGGATGTCTATGAAGGCGGCATTCGCGTGCCGCTGCTCGTTCGCTGGCCGAGCAGGATCACGGCAGGAATCACGAGCGGTCACGTTTGTGCGTTCTGGGATATGCTGCCGACGCTGGCTGGACTGGCCGGCCTGAAGCAAATCCCGCAAATGGATGGTCTCTCTTTTGTGCCGACGCTGTTGAACAAACCAACCGAGCAAACGCAGCATGAGCATTTGTATTGGGAGTTTCACGAGCAGGGCGGCAAGCAGGCGGTGCGCATGGGTAGTTGGAAGGGCGTACGGCTGAATGCAATGAAGAATTCGGATGGGCCGATCGAACTATATGACCTCATACGCGACGTCGGCGAACAAACGAACATTGCCGAGCGGCACCCGGAGATCGTCGACCGGATGGCCTGTATTATGAAGCAGGAACACCAAACGAGCGAGACGTTCCCATTTTTTGTACGTGACGAACAACAATCCATGTAAGAATCCATGTAAGGGAAGCGAAGATGACAAAGCAGTTGATCGATGCGGTTGTAAAGGTTCAGGCGGGAGATGATCTATTGGCAGTCCGGGCCGACGTGCTGGCGGTCGGAGCTTTTGAAGATGAGCTGCTGAAGGATTCGATGAGATCGTTGGATCATTTATTATCCGGTTCCATTGCCGCTCTCAAAAAGCTTGGCGACTTCGAAGGCAAGAAGGGCAGCAGTTGTCTGCTTTATACTGAAGGCAAAATGAAAGCCGCCCGCCTGCTCCTGATCGGACTTGGCAAACGCAACGATTTTAAGCTGGACGGCTTGCGAAAGGCGGCGGCGCTGGCCGCCGGCAAGACTGTGGATTTGAAGGCGGATACGGTTGCGTTGGCTTTTGTTGATTTGTACGGCTGCGGTTTTACGTCGGAGGAAGTGGGCCAGGCGGTCACGGAAGGGGCATACTTCGGGGCCTTCCGTTACGATGAATACGTCACTGATAAGGAAGCCAAACGCCCAGCGAAACTCAATGTCGCGATTCTGTGGGATGGCGGTGTCGCGGCGTTCAGGGGGGTGAATAATGGTGTTGCAGTCGGAACAGTCACCGGCAGGGCGCAGAATTACGCGCGGGCATTCAGCAACCGGCCGGCTAACGTGATCAACCCGGTGACGCTGGCGGCCGAGGCGCAGAAAGTTTGCCGCGGCGTGAAAGGACTCACATGCAAGGTGCTCGATGAACGGGCGCTGGCCGCCAAGAAGATGGGCGGCATCCTGGCGGTCGGCCAGGGTTCGGCGACGCCGCCGCGGCTGATTGTCCTGCAGTATAAGCCGGCCGGCGCAAAAGGCAAACCTGTCGCGCTGATCGGCAAGGCCATCACATTCGACTCGGGCGGCATCAGCATCAAGCCGGGCGAGGGCATGCAGGATATGAAGTTCGATAAGTCCGGCGGCGTAGCGGTGCTGGGAGCGATGCAGGCGATCGCGCGGCTCAAGCCGAGGATGACGGTCTATGGGATCATCCCATCGGCGGAGAATATGCCGTCGAGTAAGAGCTACCGGCCGGGCGATATCGTGACGACCTACAGCGGCAGGACCGTCGAGATCCATAGCACCGACGCCGAAGGCCGCATGATCCTGTGCGACGCGATCACGTACGCGGCGCAAGATCTCGGCTGCGGCACGATCGTCGATACGGCCACGCTCACCGGCGCCTGCGTCGTGGCGCTGGGCAAAAAGCGGGCCGGCCTGATGGGCAATGACGATAAACTTATCGAGCGGCTAAAGGCGGCGTCAGAGGCGACCGGTGAGCGCCTGTGGCATCTGCCCTGCGACGACGAATTCGTCGAGCAGATGAAGAGCAAGATCGCTGATCTTAAAAATACCGGCGGAAGGTGGGGCGGCGCCTGCACCGGCGGAGCGTTTTTGAGCCAGTTCGCAGGTAAGGCTGCCTGGGCGCACCTGGATATCGCCGGCGTCGGCGTCTGGGGCGCGGGCGAAACGGATGCGCCGGGCTCGACTGGCTTCGGCGTCCGCCTCCTCACCGAGTTCATCATGAATTTGTAGCACGGGCATCTTACCGGTGTTCTTTGCGAGGGTGGCACGGTCAAGCTTGCTTGGCCGTGAATGAGTCCCGCAGGGTGGGCCGCCCGCCCGTCGTAGCCTTGGCGAAGAGGGGTGCCGCGCTTACGGCGAATCAGGAACTTGCGTTAGCCCGCGCAGCGGGCGCCTTGTTTTTGCAGTTTCGTTTTTTTTGTTTGACACTTACACAACTTATATTATAATACGCATAATTGAATATGGTACTTTGAAAACTGAGGAGACGGCGGCCGGCATAAGCGATAAAAATCCCTGCCCGTCTGCGGTTAACTCCAAAACACGAAATTTGGCGAATCAAAGCCGATTTTCCGCGTTTTTGGGACAAAACCAGGGATTCGTGAAAAAAGCGAACCCAAGCAGACCCGATTCGCTGGATCGTTTGAAGCCGCCGGCAGCAGCAGGCCGGCCGCTTCGGCCAAAAGCTGTTTTTGCGGAAACAAAGCCAGTTGCCGCCGGACCCAAAGCGTTGTAACGCCTTCTCGTCAAAGGAATTATCAATAATCACTAATCAATAATCAATGCAAAAAGGAACCCAAACAAACCGATTTTGCCCAATAATTAGGAGGGTAAAATCGTTGCGTTTCAAAAGCCGAATGATACGCTGTACGCATCCAACACAATCATTTGAAAGGAGATTTGGATGTCAACTCAACTAAGAACGCTTTTCGGGATCGCTTTTGTTCTCTGTTTTGGCTTGAATGTCACCCTGTTTGCGGAAGGTACGGACCCCAATGCGCCGGTGAAGAAGCGGATGGTATCGACGCGCGACCCGCGCACCGGCAAGATCACCACGCAGGAGGTGGAGGTCACAGATGCGGGAGCTATGCCGGAGATGGGGGCACAGGGCACGGACCAAGTTCCGATGAGGACGATTCAGACAAGGGATCCTCGCACCGGGCGAACGATCACGCAGCAGGTTCCGGCGGACGCGGGACGGTCGCGCGGGGGAGTGACCGCGGCGATGGATCCGGAGAAGCGGGCTCTGCGCTATCAGAAACTGCTTGGCATCGCCGATGACCAGTGGGAAACGATCAAGCCTTTGCTGACCAATACGCTGAAACTTCAGATGGCGCTGAACCCGGCGGCAAACCTGCGCAACCGCGCGATTTCCACCCGGGTCGCACAGCCGGGGCAAGGGCGGGGTGACATGGTCAGGCAGGACGCACAGCCGGAGGACGTCGGCAACCCCGATGCGGAGATGAAGGCCGCGTTCGATGCGCTGCTGGAGATGACGCGGAACGCGGAAGCCACGGATGAGCAGATTGTGCAGGTGATGCAGGGTTACATACAAAAGCGCCACACGCTCGAAGAAGAATTGAAGACGGCCCAGCAGGAACTCCGCAACACCTTGACCGTCCGCCAGCAGGCACAACTAACCGTCGAAGGTGTGCTCGAATAACTGTATCTACAGGAAAAGCCGGAAAGAGACAAACAGTGTTTTACGTGTAAGTCTAAGGAGGAAATATGAATAGCATTTTTGAGATGCTCAAGAAGAGAGACCTGTTTAAACGAGGACAATTGAATACAGCAAAAATTCAAAATCTTTCCGTTAAAGAGATAATAGATGTATCAGAGAGCATTGAAGATAACCTTCAGGATGATTGCAAAGGACAAACTAATGATCTTTCGTTTGCATCATCTCTCGACTTAAGTGGTGTCGGGGGCTGCAGGTACTATGATTGCCGTCAGAAGCGGCTTGATCGGTTGGCGCGATTTTCGCTGATGTACGCTGATAAAGTTTATATTGGTAGCGTTTTTTCGCATTTTCTAAGCTTAAAAAACCAAAAGAAAGAAGAGCTTTCGCAAGTACAATATGATTATCTCGAAAGCCTTAAGCTGATATTATCTGTGAAGCCGTTGATCGAGAAAGGTTATCTAAATGTATACCCAGTGCCGACAAGAATGTGCAGAAATTGCCTCTCGAAATTACTGGAACAAGACGCTGTTGTCTTCGAAAAAGCAATAGATAAGCTCAAGTCGCAGTTTCTTCTAAACGTAAAGGCACAGGCAGAAATGAAGAGAGGTAAACTGGCATGTTTATTTTCATCGACGAAAGGAATTCTTGATTGTACAAGGGTAAGGGTATTTGATGACATCCCTGAAAAACTACAGAAGCGGACAAATGTATTAGGTGAGATTTCATCAGGACAACGAGTGGATTTAACACCCGATTTGATGGTTGATCTCGATTTGGACTCTTCGTACGCGTCTGACGTCGTTATGAACTCCTCGTTTGGACTACTTGTATCAAAGCTTTTCAAGAGTTCGTTTCTTACAGGCGATCAAATACACATTGATTTTCTAAATTCTTTGAATAATAGCGAGTATATAAAAAGGAACAATGAGATAGCAGATAAACATCTGACCTCAATCGTTCCTTTTATTGAGGATATAGCTCTTTGTGATATTCTCAAAATAAGAGAAGCCGAAGGTGATGCTTTTGTGATATATAGACACGCGTTGAATGAGGCAATGGACCATTTTAAAAATGCAAAAGAGGATTTTACTGAGCAGAACGCGAGAAATTTGTATTTAGATGTCATTGAGCCAAGTTTAAGCAAGCTGAACCGAACGGTTACACTGTCACGAAAGGTTTTCAAGAAGCAATTGTACCGGCCGGTTCTTGGGCTAGTTGGGACGATATCGTTTGGTGTAACTACAGGTCTGATCAAACCGGAGTTAGGCGCCATTGCTACTTTTGCAGGCCTTGGTTCGTGCTTGCCTGATATGATTAACCAGATATTGAAATTGGGAGACGCAGAAGACGCAATACAGAACGAACCATTTTACTTCTTGTGGAAAGTAAAACAAAAGGCAAAATAGACTTTGCCCAGGCTGATGCTGATTTCTGCGAGAGCGGACGTCGGCCATGATGAGAATGGACTCTCGTGTTCGAGAATACCGGCTGCGGCTGGAGGACGGCGTATACGTGTGGTATGACTTAGATAAATCGAACCGTGAGGCCTGATTCTATACCCCCTCCCGGCTGCGCCGTACTCCCCCTTGGCAGGGGGAGAGTTGTGTTAAATCAGATTTCGCTAACGCTTATTCTACCCAATGCGGAGAGGGCGAGTTTGGTGTTGCCAAAGGGGGCGCTGACGGCGAAGCCCGCCACGTGGGGGGCTAAGGCCGCAATCATTTCGCGGGCGATCTCGATGCCGATCTTTTGGCCGTCCTGGCGGGTGGTCGCCTTGGCCATGCGCGCAAGCAGGGCGGCCGGGACGGTCACGCCGGGGACTTCGTTGGCCATGAACTCTGCATTCTTGTAGCTGGTGAAGGGCCAAATACCCGCGATGAAGGGCAGGCCGCAATTGGCTACTTGCGACTGAAAGGCCAGGAACGTCTCAATATCAAAGACCGGCTGCGTGATGACGTACTCGGCCCCCGCGGCGGTCTTCTGGCGAAAGCGATCGATCTCGCGCTGCAGCTCGGATGCGACGGGGTTTGCCCCGACGCCGATGGTCAGCGAAAGCTGCTGCGGCAGTTGGTTGTGTGCGATGTCCAGGCCGCGATTGAGGCCGCTGACGACTTTGGTCAGCGCCACCGAATCAAGATCGAACACTCCGGTGGCATCCGGGTACTCGCCCAGCTTCGGCGGGTCGCCTGTGATCAGCAGCACGTTGCGAAGCCCCATCGCCTGGATGCCAAGCAGGTCGGACTGGAGCCCGATGAGATTCTTGTCCCGGCAGCAGATATGCAAAATGGTTTCGATCCCCGCCGCCTGCTGAAGTTTGACCGCCGTCACCAGCGGCGACAGGCGGGCGCTGGCGCGGGGGCCGTCGGGGATGTTGATCGCATCAATGTTGTGCACCGCGCACAGGCGGGCGGCCTCGATGAGTTTGTCCGTGTCGACGCCGCGAGGGGGCGTCAGCTCGATGCAGGCGACGGGCTTTCTGCCGGCAAGCTTGGCGCCCAGCGTGCTCTTGTCTTTGAGCGGTACGGGCGGCATGCCGGCGGGGGCCTCTTTGCTTACGGAGATACGCACCGCGCGGTCGGCCTGCGCCATCGCGCGGGCCAGCGGCTTGACGGCCCTGGCGATCTGGCGGATGTGCTCGGGGGTCGTGCCGCAGCAGCCGCCGATGATGCGTGCGCCGTGCTCGAAGAATCGCTTGGCATACTCGGCCATATACTCAGGCGTGGACATATAGAGCGTGCGGCCCTCGACGCGGCGGGGCAGGCCCGCGTTGGGTTGGATCGCCAGCGGCTTGTCGGTGACCTTGCGCAGGCGCTTGAGGGCCTCGAGCATGTCGGATGGGCCCAGCGAGCAGTTGAGGCCGACGGTGGTTACGGCCGGATGTTGGGCGATCTGCGCGATGGCCGATTCGATAGGGGTGCCGAAGAAGGTTTCAAATTGCTCGGTGCAGGTCATCTGGGCAAGGACCGGCAGACCGGTCTTTGCGGCGGCATCGATAGCGACGAGCAGTTCGGCAGGGGCGGAAAAGGTCTCCAGCAGGAGGAAGTCCACGCCCCAGTGAGCGAGGGCGTTGACCTGCTGCGAAAAGGCGTCGTGCAGGGCCTTAGTCATTTCTTCGTTAGGGGTAGGGTTGTTGAGGCCGGAAGGTCCGACGGCTCCGGCGACCAGGACATCTTTATTGTCGGCGGCCTCCCTGGCGATCTTCACGGCCGCTGCGTTAATCCTCTCGACCTGGTCAGCCAGGCCATAGCGAGCCAGCTTGAATGCGTTTGCGCCGAACGTGTTGGTTTCGACGAAATCGCAGCCGGCCGCAATGTATTCGCTATGGATCTGCTTGACCAGGTCCGGCCGCGAGAGATTGAGTTCGTCGAAGCAGGTGTTGAGAAACGCTCCGTGCACGTAGAGCATGGTGCCCATCGCGCCGTCGCCGATGAGTACGCCGGAAGAAAGACGATCTGTAAAGCTGGTTTTTGTCATAGCTGCAGCATAATATGGCACTGGAAATC
The DNA here is from genome assembly GCA_021372945.1 of Planctomycetaceae bacterium. Lineage (GTDB taxonomy): Bacteria > Planctomycetota > Phycisphaerae > Sedimentisphaerales > Anaerohalosphaeraceae > 4572-13. The sequence goes on from JAJFTK010000133.1 coordinate 15,360, forward strand.
CGAAACTCTAAATCCTAAATCCTAAACAAATTCCAATGACCGAAATACACAATTTCAAAACAGCGCAGGCTTCCATCTTGGCTCCTGGAGCTACCACGCGATAAGAGAAGCCTGCGTTCCTTTCAAACCGGTTGTGCCAAAGCACATAATTACCAGCAAAAGATAGGCAAAACAATGAAAACTTTTCAAATCGGGACCAGCACAGGCTAAAGGCCCGATATCTCATAAACTATTGTTCAAATAATCTTGCTTGCGGTAAATGTGTCAATTCATTGTTGACTGATTGATTTACCGGAAAGCCCCACCGTTTGAAATAGGGATAAAAATTAGCCCCTGCAGCTAAGCTTAGCTCCTTTACGAAAACATCGACCTTTTTCTGAGTCTCACCAGCATCCTTCTTGACCACACTGATATCAGGATAATCATTTTCTCTTACGAGCTGCGCATATCTGCGTAAAAGCTTTTTATAGACATCCCAGCCGTATCGCTCCTGAACCTCGTGCAGAAATCCAATCATCAGCCACTTGTCCGTCCTTATCCGTTCAAAATCGCATTCTCCGGACAAATGGTAACGTCTCGCCGTTTCTTTCCATGTCGGTTCCTTCGGCTCTAATGCCAATTGCTGACAACCATAAAGCGCAAAGAACTCGGCCCAGCTTTCGTTATCGCCATCACCGAAAACAAAACGGTGCTTCATTCCAATAATGAAATCATGGCCTAATTCATGCATGAGTCCCCAGCTGGGGTTTCTGTAATCCGAGTTTTCCAATTCTGAGAGAACGTATTCAATCCTGTCCTGTCTGGAGAGAATTGGATTTCCGGAAGACATGTGATATGACATATGATCAATATTGAGGATTGTTATTTTTTGGCCATCAAACGGTACTACCGAATCGGTAAAACTTGCGTAGACCTCATATACGGCATCTAATTGAGCAATGAACTCCACAGGTTTTCTGCATCTCATCCAAAAGCTCGACGGCATGCTTACAATAACATGTTCCCCTTCGACGACATAGTAAAAATCATCAGTGAACAAAAGGTTTCCAAGTTCTTTAACCGAAAAACTTTTTACATCCACGGGCTTTCTTTCAGATAACGGCTGCCAATTGATAATAGAGTATCTGCGCGGAGATCCTTCATTATTTGCGGGAGTCTTATCGATGCTTGTTTTAGAATATTCAAATCCCAGGTACTTTCCCAACAGGTTCAAAGGAAATTCTTGAATATCCTTTGATTTGTTTTGTTCTTTCCATAGATAACCCATTCCTGTCATAAGAAGGCTTCCGCCTTGCTCAACGTAAGATATAATAGCGCGGATTTCATTCTGATCGATCAGTCCTGATGGGCGAACAATGATCAATAGGTCACACGTCATAAGGCATTCATCAGTAACAGGTGCATCCAACTCAACAACCTCAACTCCGGCCAACCGAAATAGTTCTTTTGCTTTCCGCGTCAGGATGCTTTTATTAAACCAGTTGGTGATGCGCTTATAAATGATCACCTTCTTGTTCGGATAACCATTCCCGAGCCAATTTAAGATGTTGCCGGTTAGCCTATCGTTTGCAGTTGGGTCTACTATCAGACCGTCATGTCCTAAAGCAATAAAACGTCCCTGTCGATACTCCGAAGCGACCGCAATAGGAGGATAGGATTTCTGCGGCCATCGGGCATCGCCCGTGTAAGCTTTATGATTCCCCCAGAAGAAAGGAAGCACGTCCGGTTTTAGCGGGGCAATAGCAGTGAAACGCCATTCTTCATGCCCTAAAGATTTGACTCTTGCGGTCAATAGACGGAACGTTTCTAACTGTTCTTCCGAGTATTTCTCTGCTTGCACGAGCCCACTTAAGAATGCGAATACTATCCAGAAACCAAGCGAGTGAATAAATAAAGACGGTTTTGAAGCTGGTAACATTCTCCTCATCCTTCGGTTTTGCTAATCCGCATTATATAGAAAAAATTCAGATCAAGCTTAGTCGGGTTGGAGGACTTCTTCCTTGCCGCGGTCCTTTCGGGCGGCTTTTTCGAGTTGGACCTTGACGGAGAGGCGTTCGGGAATGACGGGCTTTTCGATGATGATGCGTTCGGCGGCCTGTTTGGCGATGGTGACGCATTCGCTGCCGATCCGTCGGAGCTTGTCGTAGCGATCCTCGAGCAGCTTGTCGATCTTGACGTGTTTGAGCTGGTTGAGCGTCTTGGTGAGGTACTGCTCGACGTTGTAGATGGTGTCGTGCGTATTGCGATGCGCACCGCCCAGGGGCTCGGGGATGATCGTATCAACCAGTTTGAGTTTGTAGAGTTCCTTGCTGGTGAGCTTGAGGGCCTCAGCGGCCTGTGCCGCCTGCGTGCCATCGTGCCACAGGATGGCAGCGCATCCTTCCGGCGAGATGACTGAGTAATAGGCGTGCTGCAGCATGGCCAGGCGGTCGCCGATGCCGATGCCCAGCGCGCCGCCGGAGCCGCCTTCGCCAATGACAACGCAAACAATAGGCGTTCGCAGCCGGCTCATCTCCATGAGGTTGACCGCGATGGCCTGTGACTGGCCGCGTTCCTCGGCGCCGATGCCCGGGTAAGCGCCGGGCGTGTCGATGAGGGTGACGATGGGCAGGCCGTACTTTTCGGCCAGCTTCATCTTGGCCAGGGCCTTGCGGTAGCCTTCGGGATTCGGGCAGCCGAAATTGCAGGCGATCTTTTCCTTGATGTCGCGGCCCTTGTTCTGGCCGATGATCATAACCTTCTGGTGTCCCAACTGGCCGATCGCGGTAACGATCGCACGATCATCGCCGAAGCAGCGGTCGCCATGCAGTTCGCGAACATCCTTGAACATCAGGTTTATGTAATCGTTCCAAAGCGGGCGCTGCGGGTGTCGTGAGACCTGGACGGTCTGCCACGAGGAGAGATTGGAATAGATGGATTTCATCAGCTCGGTCTGCTGGACCTGGAGCTTGCGGATCTGGGACGCGTTGGCCCCTTGCAGCGAATTGTCCTGCTGCTTCAGTTCTTCTATTTGTCGGTCAATCGCGGCGATCTCTTCCTCGAAAGGAAGGTATTGCTTGACGCCGTTGGCCGGAATATTCTTTGCCATTTCTCGTTCACCCTGGGTGCATATACGAAAAGAGTCTGCCCGCGCGAAAATGAAGCAGAACCTCTTTTAAGGCCGCTCAGCCCGGCGGCGCTCGGATTGGAAACATATTTTAGCATTGTCGGAGCGCAAGTGGAAGAAAAAATTTGACAAAAACCGAGCATTCAGGTATAGTTTTAAAGGATAAGAACCGGTTTTTCTGTTTGTAAGCGGTTGCAAATGAAAGAGTTACGACGGATTTCAGTGATAGGCATTGGCCTTCTGGGCGCGAGCATTACGCTTTCGGCCAAGCGAGAAATGCCGTCTGTTCGAGTGGTTGGCTACAGCCATAGGGCGGATACCCGCCGGAAAGCACGTGAGTATGGGGTAGCCCACGAGATTGCCGACGATCTGTCCGGGGCGGTTGAGCAGTCGGACATCGTAATACTGGCTACCCCGATCCAGACGTTTGCGGAGTACTTCCGGCAGGTGGCCCCTGTTCTTAAGGCCGGCTGCATTGTTACGGATGTGGGTTCGACAAAAACGCTGCCGCATCGGTGGGCTGCGAAAATGCTGCCAAAGAATATCTTTTATGTCGGTTCTCACCCGATCGCGGGTTCTGAGAAGCGCGGTCTTGAGTTTGCCCGCGACGACCTGCTGACGGGCGCACGCTGCATCGTCACTCGAACCAAGAAAACGGACCCGGTCAGTTCGCAACAGGTGGAGCAGTTCTGGAAGCGGCTCGGCTGCAAGGTGCATTCGATGACGCCTGCCCAGCATGACCGCCTTTTTGGCATGGTCAGCCATCTGCCGCACCTTACGGCGGTTTCGCTGGTCAATAGCTGCAGCGCCGAAGATATGAAATTCGCGGGCAAAGGATTTATCGATACCACGCGCATCGCCTCAGGCCCTGCCAACGTCTGGGCGGATATCCTATTGACGAATCCGAGGAACTGCGTCGTCGGCATTGATAAACTCATTAAGCAGCTTTGGGCCGTCAAACAGGCTATTTCGAAACAGGATGCAAAGAAAATCGAAAAATTCCTCACACAGGCCGCTCAGAAGAGAGCGGAGATGATCCAGCACAAGATCGATCAGAACGAATTGTTTTGATTGGGGATAAGTTTGTGAGCAACAGGTGCTTTGTAGATAAGGTTGAATTCTGTCGCCCCTTCGGGGCTTATGGGATTGTTAGGGGCTCGTTTTCTCCGGGGTTACGAGGCTGTGTCGTAATGGGGGCTTTTAATATTAAGGATAGATGATATACTGACTTGCATCCAGATGCAAGGAGGCTTTATGGCGTATCGACAAGGAAATCGAGATCAACAGACATTGTTACCGGCCAGCATTGAAGAGTAT
>JAJFTK010000134.1 GCA_021372945.1 Planctomycetaceae bacterium
ATACTCTTCAATGCTGGCCGGTAACAATGTCTGTTGATCTCGATTTCCTTGTCGATACGCCATAAAGCCTCCTTGCATCTGGATGCAAGTCAGTATATCATCTATCCTTAATATTAAAAGCCCCCATTACGACACAGCCTCAACGCCCTGGGAAAAAGGCATTCCAAGTAATAAACGCCCTGAAAGGGCATGATAAAAAACGCTTTATGCCGCCCTTTCAGGGCGGATAGAAATGTTGCGGTATCCAAACCCAGGGCGTTGCCCTGGGCTAGATTATGTTGCACCTTCGGTGCAGTTAAGATCGAAATAACGTGAAGCTTACCAGTTACCAACTTTGTGGGAGTTGAACCTCATTTTTTTGTTCTGCTCACCAGCGCCCGCGCTGCGCGCGGCAAAATGGTAACACTGTTACAAAGATGCCACCTGCGTCTAAGTCGTTGCAGCGTTCTGACTTCCAGGACAACCCGCGATGGTCTTGTTACAATCCTGCTACGCACATCGAGCTAGGGGGCATTTCGACGCTTTTATATAATTTGCTGTAAAGTGCCCATGGCACGTATGTTAAGAAAATATAAAACGTTTTTCGCGGGTGTGGCACGCGGATTGTATTTAGTATTCCAGAAACGCTCAATGACATAAGAACACGAATAAAAAAGGAAATAAGCGTGTGCCAGGTGTACTCGAACGTGTTGATGATTGGGACGGCGGATAAAGCCGCCGGCCTGCAAGAGCTGCCGATTCGGCTGCTGGTGATCAATACGGGAAAAGAAGCGATCCAGTGTCTAAGGCACGAACATATCGATACGGTCGTGAGCCGGTGGGAGCTGGTCGATATGCCCAACGGCATTCTGCTGGAGCGGATCCTGGCGGCCCGGCCCAAGATGCCAACGGTCGCGTTTGTCGAGCCCGGCAACTGGCAGCAGGAAATCATGGCGCGGAGCCTGGGCGTAACGGCCATCCTGACCGATGACATCGCGGATGACTATTTCCGCAGCACGATTTGCCAGATCCTGAAGATCAAGGACATCGCGCGGCTGAGTTTGGCGGCGACTTAGACGGGTTAGTTTTTTGACAGGATTAACAGGATTAGTTTTTCGACAGGACTAACGGGATTAACAAGGATTCAAAAGAATACTCAAAAACCTCTGTGTTCTCTGTGGCAAATATTCAGCAAGAAACAAACGTAACCAGGATGCCTCTTCGAGGAGGAATGCATCTCTGAACTCAAGGGGTCGGCCTGCAGATCACTGGCCGATTTTGCGGCCGGCCCCATTTTAATGAAAATGTAGAATGCAGAATGTAAAATGAAGATTTCTTAATTCTCAATTCTTCATTCTCAATTCTAGGTCACTGGCCGGTTTTTGAGCCGGCCCCATCTTGAATCTCAGATATCAGATCTCAGATTTCAAATTTAAGATTTCAAATGTCATTGGGTGATGGAAACTCGGCCCTGTCACTGACGGGACCGAGTTTTTTTTGGCCGCGGTTTTTTATTTGCATACGTATAAGCTTTTTGCTTAGAGCACGTGAACCGGCGCTTCGGCCCGGCGTACAAAAACGGTCGTATCTGTACCGCGGCTAAAAAAAGGAGAGCGTTATGACTGTTACGACTTTGGTCAACGGCGTCGATACCGAAAAAGTGCATGGCGTCGCCGAGAATATTCGGCAGGATGCCGAGCTGGGCAAGGCGCACTTTCACGTGAGCAATCATTGGATCAGCGGCGGTCACAGCCGCGCATCGATCAAGGATTTTTATGCGGCCAGGCAGACGGTCAATCACAAGCAGGTCCATCGGATCGAGATGGACGAGCCGGAGATGCTGGCCGGAAAGGATGAAGGCGCCAACCCCGTAGAGGCCCTTCTGTCCGCCCTGTCGGGCTGCCTGACGGGCGCGATGGTTTACCATGCGGCACTTCGCGGCATCGAGATCGATGAGCTGGAATGCGGCGTCGAAGGAGACCTCGACCTGCGCGGGTTTTTGGGCATCAGCAGTGAGGTGCGCAATGGCTTTAGCGATATTCGGGTGCGCTTTAAGGTCAAGACCAACGAGCAGAACCTGGACCGGCTCAAGGCCCTGTGCCGATTTTCGCCGGTGTACGACGTGACCATCAACGGCACCAACGTCGATATCCAGATCGACCGCAAGGAATAAGGCCAGGCGAATTGCGGAATCGTGAAGATTGTCGCATGGAGAAGGCAGACAGCGCAGGCTGGAAGCCTGCGTTACATTGATGCAGCCGTTGCGCCGATCAACCCCGGGTGACCTTCATAAGCATTTCGAGTTCCTGCGGGCTGTGGGAGAAGGACTTGGCCTGCGTGATGCCGATGTGTCCCTCGTTGATCAGACGGGCCAGGGACATATTAAAACTGTGCATGCCATCGTGGCCTTCCTTGATAACATCGGCGAGCTGGGCCTCTTTTTCCTTGTCCTTGAGATACATGCGGACGGCGGGGGTATTGATGAAGACCTCGGTCGCGGGGATGAGGCCCACGCCCTCCTGCTCCGACGGCACGAGCATCTGGTTCATGATGGCCAGCAGATTGTAGCTGAGATTGAGCCGCACGGCGTCGTGCTCGGCCTCCTTGAAGAAGTTGAGGATGCGGCTGAAGGTCCAGGCGGCGGTGGCCGTGTGCAGCGAGGTCAGCACCAGGTGGCCGGTTTCGGCGGCCTTGATGGCTGCGTGCACGGTGTCGGCATCGCGCATCTCGCCGATCATGATGACGTCCGGGTCCTCGCGGAGCACGGCGCGGAGCGCCTCGGCATAATCGGGGAAATCTATCCCCAGCTCGCGCTGATGCACGAGACACTTGGGCTCGCGATAGACAAACTCCACCGGGTCCTCGATGGTGACGATGTGCTTATCCGAAAAGCGGCTCAGCGTGCCGATCATGGCCGCCAGCGTGGAGGATTTGCCGCTGCCCGTCTCGCCGCCGACAATGATGATGCCCTTCTGCTCGGGGTTGTCCATGACCTTCTTGTAGATGGGTGGCAGGTGAAGCTGCTCGAATGTGGGGATGTCGTAACGGATGCGCCGCATGGCGATCGACAGCCGCCCCATCGAATTATAGACCTGCATGCGGTAGCGCAGCGGCTTGCCGTTAAAGACGGTCTCGAACGAGTAATCGACCGAGCCGTTGTTTTCCATGATGTTCATGCAGCGCTGCTTCTGGCTTTCGTGCAGGGTCATGTCCAGGATGCTTTGGAGGTTGTCGGCGGTGAGCGCCTCGCCGCCCAGGCCTTTGAGCTTGCCCTTGATCCGCAGACGCAGGTTCTGGTCCGTGGTCAGATGAATGTCCGAGGCTTCGTACTTTTCAGCGACCGCGATGAGCGTATCCAGCTTGTACATCGAAGTTTCCCCTCAATAAATAATTTCTAAATGCCAAACCCTAAACTCTAAACAATACCAAATGATCAAAACCCAATGTTCAAAATGAATGAGACCCTAAGATTCGGCCGGTTAGTTTTGTTTTGGTCATTTAAATTTCAAATTTTGAATTTGTTTAGTATTTAGGATTTAGAGCTTAGGATTTCTCTTCTCCGCGTCATTCAATCCAAAGATTATTCTACTCATTCAAGCCCAGGACGTCGAGCATTTTATAGAGGCCGGGCTTTTGCGTCGCGACCCACTCGGCGGCCCTGATCGCGCCGCGGGCGAGCGTGTCGCGCGAATGGGCGTTATGCTCGATGGTGATCGTCTCGCCCAGCGTGCTGTAGAGCACGGAATGGCGGCCGACGATGTCGCCTGCCCGCACGGCATGGATGCCGATCGTGCCCTTCTGGCGCAGGGCCTCCTTGCCTTCGCGGCCGAACGTCAGCGAGCCGGGGTAGTCGAGGCCGGCCTCTTTACAGATGGCCTCGGCCAGCGACAGGGCCGAGCCGCTCGGGGCGTCTTTCTTGAAGCGGTGATGGGCCTCGACGATCTCGATATCGTAGTCGGGGCCCAGGGCCTTGGCGACCTTGCCCACGATCGCGAATAAGAGGTTCATGCCCTGGCTCATGTTGGTGGACTGGACGATCGGGATTTTGGTCGCGGCGCTGGAGACCTTGAGCAACTGCTCTTTGGAAAGGCCGGTCGTGCCCAATACCAGCGGCGTCGAGGTTTTTCGGCAAAAGTCGATTGTGGCGTCCGCGGCCTGCGGCGACGAGAAATCAATCACCACGTCTGCCTTGCCCTCCAGCTTGTCGGACAGCGGCACGCCCAGATTCTCCAGGCCGGCCAGGCAGCCGATGTCCTTGCCCAGGTCCGGGTGCTGCGGCAGATCGACCGCCCCAACCAGCCGGAATGTGCCTGCCTCTCTAGCTAAGGTGATAATCCGCTTGCCCATCCTTCCGGCGGCCCCGTTTATGATCAATGACGTTGTCATCGGCATCTCCTTTTGTGCAAATTTTCATAATTTAAGTACTTATCTGCCGATAATTATAGGCTAATGGCCCGTCCCTGACAAGCCCAGAACAAAAAAGGTCCGCGCCAGTAGAATAATAGATAGAAATATGCGATTATGAGACGAAAGGATACACCAATGAAACGTTTTGGCTGCAGTATAATGCTGGTTATCCTCATGGCAGGTTTGCTGGTGGTATCGGGCTGCGAGACGCAGGCCCAGAATAAGGCTCTGATCGGCGGCGCGGTCGGGGCCGGAGCGGGCCAATTGATCGGCCGCAATACGACCGGAACGCTCATCGGGGCCGGTGTCGGCGCAGGCGCCGGCTACCTGTGGGGCCGCTCGCAGGATAAGAAGGCCGAGGAACGATCCGCCGAGTCAGCGCCGCAAGGCTCGTACACGGATGGAACTTCAACGAGTGGAACCACGATGACGATGTGGGTCAACAATGCCAACGGCACGCGGACCGAGATCAAGCTGACGCGAAACCCCGATGGCTCATACACCGGCCCGGGCGGCAAGGTCTATTCCAGCTTGCCGACCCAGGAACAATTACAGGCGGATTACGGCTCTTAATGGTTTTAACCAGTTTCGAATATCGTGAAAAGCGCTGAGAGGGACCTCGGCGCTTTTTATTTGCACACACCTTTGGCCATAGGAGCTATTGTTTCTATTGACCTATTCCGAGAAATTGCGCTGTAAACTTACCATTTGCCTTTTGGCTCATTTGTGATACTCTGGTTTTCTTAATTAGTGTAAATCTGTGTTAATCTCTGGCTAAGAAATATGAAACAATTCTTAAAAGACCTTATACTCGAAGCGGGCAAGATCAGTCTTGACTACAAGGCGCGGCTCTCTTCGTTGACTGTCAACCGCAAGAGCCTCAAGGACCTGGTCACCGAGGCGGATGTCGCGGTGGAAGAGTTCCTCGTAAAGCAGATCAAATCCCGCTTCCCCGAGCATGCGGTCTGGGGCGAAGAGACCGGCTCGCACGCCGGCGGGCGCTACCGCTGGGTGATCGACCCGATCGACGGCACGACCTCGTTCGTGCACGAGTTCCCGTTTTACAGCGTCTCAATCGCGCTGGAAGAAGAGGGCAAGCCGATCCTGGCCGCGGTCTATGGCCCCGTGCTCAATGAACTGTTCATGGCCGAAAAGGGAAAGGGCGCAACGCTCAACAATAAACCGATTCACGTCTCCAGCCGCTCGGTTCTTTCCGACTGCATGCTGGCGACCGGCTTTGCCTGCGTCCGCGTGGATGCGAAGGAAAACAATCTGCCGTACTTCAATAAGCTGCTGCCGCTGATCCGTGACATCCGGCGGGCGGGCTCGGCGGCACTGGACCTGTCCTATGTCGCCTGCGGCCGCTTCGACGGCTATTGGGAAATGTGCCTCAAGCCCTTTGACATCGCCGCGGGCGTACTCATCGTGGCCGAGGCTGGCGGCATCGTCACCGACTTTGCAGGCGGCACCGCAGGCCTGCCGCGCCAGATCATTGCCGCCAACCCCGCCGTCCACCCACAACTGCTGAACCTGCTAAAGGCTTCCACGTAAGAGTTCACACTTTTGTGTGTTAATGTGGCTCAAGCTTCCCAGCTTGAGAACCGAAGATGGAAGCTTCGGCTGCTTTGCAGGCTGAAGCTTGAACTCTTACGAGTATTCGACGCAAAAATGTACGGTTTCGATTTTTGAGTTTCGCGGTATAATTGGGCGATGCTTATCACGAGATGCAATCTATGAACTTAAAGGATTCGGCCGCGTTGCTGTTTTCGCATTTACGGACAACGTTTCGGTCGCTTAAATACAGGAATTATCGCCTGTTCTTCGGCGGACAGAGCCTGTCGCTGATCGGCACCTGGATGCAGCAGATCGCGGTAAGCTGGCTTGTCTATCGGCTCAGCGGCTCGTCGATTGCGCTGGGCACGGTGGCCTTCGCCGGCCAGATCCCGGCGTTTGTGCTCTCGCCCGTCGGGGGCGTTGTCGCCGATCGCTTCGGCCGCCACCGCACGCTGCTGGTAACGCAGATCCTGTCGATGGTGCAGGCCTCGGCGCTGGCGTTCCTGGTCGTCAGCGGGCACATCGAGATCTGGCACCTTGTGCTGTTCAATACGATCCTGGGCACCATCAACGCCTTCGACATGCCCACACGCCATGCGTTCGTCATCGAGATGATCGAGAGCCCCGAAGACCTGGGCAACGCCATCGCGCTGAATTCATCGATGTTCAACGGCGCCCGCCTGGTCGGCCCGACCATCGCCGGCGTCATCATCGCCGCCTGGGGCGAAGGACCGTGCTTTGTGGTCAACGCCGCAAGCTACACGGCGGTCATCGCGTCGCTAGTGCTCATGCGGTTTAGCCGCCGCCGCACGCCGGCAAACACCGTCCACCCGCTGGCCCAGCTCAAGTCCGGTTTTGACTACGCCTGGCATTTTGCCCCGATTCGATTCCTCATTCTCTTTATGGGGCTGATGAGCCTGCTGGGCCTGCCTTATATCGTGCTGCTGCCGGTCTTTGCCCGCGAGTTCCTTGGCGGCGGCTCGCAAACCTACGGCGTAATGATGGGTGCCGCCGGCGTCGGCGCGCTGGCGGGGGCTTTGTACATGGCCGCGAGAAAAACCGTCCTGGGCTTCGGCAGGCTGCTGGTCTTTGCCGGCCTGCTCTTTGGCGCAGCGCTGGTCCTGTTTGCGCTGTCCTCGATCTTGTGGCTGTCGCTGGCGCTATTGGTATGTGCCGGTTTCGGCATGATGCTGCTCACCGCCGGCTGCAATACGCTCCTTCAGACGATGGTGGACGATGACAAGCGCGGCATGGTCATGAGCATCTACATCTCGGCCTTCATCGGCCTTGCGCCCGTCGGCAATCTGGGCGCCGGCTTTTTGGCCTATCATCTCGGCGCCCACGTTACCGTCCTGATCGGCGGCGCCGCGGCCCTTGTCGTCACCGGCCTGTTCGCGCTGCAACTGCCCGCTCTTCGCGAACGGGTCCGCCCCGTCTATATCCAAAAAGGCATCCTGCCGCGCGTCACCCTCGGCCTCCAGACCGCCGCACCGCTCACCGCCCCGCCCCAGGATTAACCCGGCCGGCAGAGGCAACTGCTATGACGCGCCCGCCAGAAGACTAAGGCAAACCACGGTCATTCCGAACACCCAGCGTCAGGAAAGCCGCCTTACCGGCATGATTCACGCTGATGTAAACGTAATACATCTCTTCATCGCCTGGATGCCGGATCAAGTCCGGCATGACAGTTTCGCACCTGCTTTCCTTCCTGTCACCCCGGACCGGGATCCGGGGTCCAGGCGGTCACAAGTTGCCTTTCTGTCCCCCACATCTTTTTGCATTTTACTTTGTCACTTTGCTTTTTGCATTTTGATTTTTGATTTAAGACTGATCTGCGTCCTCTGCGAAATCGTAGTTTCACATTTGAGCCACTGTGTGATCACCCGAACAACGTAGTCGATCTCTTCTTCTATCAGTTCCTTTCCGGCGGGGATGCCGTGCCATTTAGCCAAACAGCTCCGGCAGCAGGTGGCCGTCGCGTGCTGGGCGATGAAGACCGGGTGATTGCGCATCGGCGTCTGCTTGCCGTCGTTGGCGGGCTGTGCCGGAGCAAGCCTTGCCTTGATAAACTGGCGCGCCTGGTTAGCGACCTCATCGGCCCCCTTCTGCTCATAATATGCCCGCTCCTTCGCCCCCAGCCTGAACCGGCTGCGAAACTTGGACTTGCTCAGCCGTTCAAACAAAGCTGCAAACATCTGATCGTTCGGCTGTAAACTGTGCTCTCCGACTACCATTTTGCCCTCCGACTGTCATGCGGAACAGGTCCGGCGTAACAGTTTGCGCCATAAAAAAAAGCGGCTGTGCCGCTGTGGGCATCGCCGCTTTTCTGAGCTGGTAATCGATCGATTACTTGGCCGCGTCCTGGGCTGCCTTCTGGGCGTCCGCGGCAGTATCCTTTGCCGCATCCGCAGCGTCCTTGGCCGTATCGGCCGCCTTGTCAGCGGTCTTCTCGGCATCCTGCTTGACCTGATCAAGCCGTTCGGCCGCGGTCGGTTCTTTCTTTTGGCATCCGGCCAGCCCAAACATCGCCACTACTAGTACCGCCAATAATACTCGCATCATTGCCTGTCTCCCTAAAACAAGTGTTACAGTTTAACGCTGTACGGAACATCCGTATTCACACCGGGCCTATTGGGCCTGGGTATCCGCGTTGATTTCTTTTTCCATTTTATCGACCTGCTGATCGAGATTCTGCTGTGTAATGTCTTTCTGCGCTTCCTGACGCATCTGCTCTTCGGTCTTTTGGGTCGTCTGGGGCTGGGGGGTCTGCTGCGGCTGTTTCTTGCAGCCGGCCGTCAATCCTATTATCACGATCGCGGCAATCATCAACATTCTGATCATGACTGTCTCCTTATCTTTTTTAAGAATAATCTGTGTTATCCGTGTAATGTGTGCTTCCATTATTCTGCCGTTGGCGCTTGCGTTTGGCCTTCGACGGGCGCCGCCTGGCCGCCCTGCCGCGTTGTCAGTTTCTGCAGCTTGTTGGTATAACGATTCTGTTCCTTGGCCATCAGCGACTGGATGCGGTCGATGGCCTTCTGATCGCCCTTTTCCTTGGCTACTTGCAGCATCCGCTCCATGCGAATTTGCCGCTCCGTGCTCTTTTCCTGTTCCTGCGTGATCTGCTTACCGATCGCGGCACCCTGCTGGGCCTTGTCCTTGCCCTTGGCCTTGCCTTGTCCGCGGGCAGCCTGAGCCTCTTCGGCAGCCTCTTCCTTGGCGGCCCTGACCTCTTCAGCGGCCTCTTCCCTAGCGCCCTTGGCCTCTTCGGCAGCCTCCTCAGCGGTCCCCTTGGCCTCTTCGGCAGCTTCTTCGGCTCGTCCCTTAGTCCTGGCAGCCTTCTTCTCCTGGGCCTTGGCCTCGCTCGTGGCCGCCTGGGCCTCTGTCACTTTCTTCTGGGCCTCTTCCTTTTGGGCTTCGGCCTGTTGTTCGGCCTTGGCCGCTTTTCGGGCCTGAGCCTCAGCGGCCTCGGCCTTTACATCCTTTGCCTTGGCCTCCTGTTCGGCAGCCTCCGCCTGAGCCTTGGTCTTTTCCACCTTCACACGTTCCTGCGCGGCGTTATCAGCCTTGCCGGCACCGAATGCCGCAGACCCGCCAAGCACAATGAACGCACAAACAACGCTCAAAAACCATGTTCGTTGCATAACTGCTCCTTTCAAACTGCACTGATTTTATTGCCTCCATCAAACTAGAGGTATTTGTAATTATATCGCGGCGGATTGTCCTGAAAAGGAAAAAAACAAACTTTTCTCAACCGTGCTGCTCCTGAAATAAACCGTATTCCCGGCCTATAAGCCGCTAATAAAATTACGAATCCGGCTGCATTGCAAGCTGAAGCTTGAACTCCTACGGATAATCCGCATTGTATCAATCACCGGGATAGGTGATCTTTCCAACAGCGCCAACCACGGCCCACTCCGAAAGTGCGTGTTCCTGCGTACGGGCCGCGTCAAACAGATGGATCACCTTGACGCCATGTGCAACAAGCCAATCGCTGATCAGCCGGCGATGACACCGAAAGAACACTTTTTCCGCGCACATGATCGCCGTCTTTTTTTCGGCCGCGATCTTAAGGAGTTCGTCGATGCCCCGCTCGAATTCCGGCGTGAGCATGTAGTCGGCATAGTTGCGGAACGCCGGATGTCGCCACATCGTGTTGGGTGATTCGAAGCCGGCCTTGCCTCGCCTGCCTCCGAGCGCCTTGAGCCAGATGTACTCGATGCCGCGCTGCTCCAGGAAATCCTTGAGCACTTCCTGATTGAACTGCGGAAATTTTCGCGAGCCCGGCAGGCTCCGCACATCGACCAGGCATTCGATCCCATACGCCTGTAAGATGGACCAAAACGCCTGGACCTCAAGCGTGCTGTGTCCTATCGTATAGACAATTTCTTTTCCCATCACGGCTCACTATGGTACTGTCGATCTTAATCTGTGCATTCGCTGTAATCGGCGGGGGCATTTAAAAAACCGGCGGCGAATCCGCGAACTTAAGGCCGGCCGCCAATACGGCTCTCCTTGTTCCGCGGACCCGCTGCCGCACACCTGCTGTAAAATCGATTCGCGCCTATGCCCTTGGCGGACGGCGAAGAAAGGCCTGCCCGTCGCAGCACCTCGAAGAAGGGCCCGCTACATCGAATTAGCGTCGGTCGTTGTTCCGTCCATCGTTCTGCCAGGCTGTTTCGTTGTGTCCTTCGAAGTGTCCCTGGTCCCGCGCTGCACGTTGTATTCATCCGTGGTGCTCTGCTGTGTCTGATCGCCGGCGGTCGTTCCCCTGCCGGAGGTTCCGCTGGCGCCCTTGCGTTCACAGCCCACGAACAATACCATCCCCGCTGCCAAAACCAAAATCAATAACAGTTGACGTAACATAGCTAGCTCCCTTGTAAAAGTTCCTTCTTTGAGTTTCTTTTCTGACCGGATGGTTAACGCATGCACCCGTCAGCCAGTTGGTTCGAAGTTTTCGTCCGTGCAGGGCAACATCAAGCTCCGGTCCTCGCCGACCAGCCGCCATTATTCTAATTACATACACCCGCCGGGATTTGTTCTCAACGCATCCATTCGCCTAATCCCGTTCATCCTTTCCCCTAACGGATCGTCAATCGACAATCGACGATCGACGATTTACTTCAGTTCTGTAACAATTGTTTTTGTAGTCTGGGACTGCCTGCCCTGTGCCTCCTTGAAGCGCTGGGCCTGTTCGGGATAGAGCTGCTTGAACAGTTCATTTCCGGCGACGATCTCTTTGAGGGCCTTGGATTTATCTTTCGCCAGCTTCAGGAACGCCGCCGCCCGCGCGCCATAGACGCCGCCCAAAAGCCCCGCCAGCGCGATCGCCAGCTCCAGCGCCCCATCCGCCAGCGCCCACGCATCCGGCTGCCGGGCCGCATCCGCCATGGCCGTCTCGGCAACCACCGTCATTTCTTCATGGGTGGCACGGTCAAGCTCTGCTTGGCCGTGTTCCAATTCCTCGGGCACACCATAGTCGAGGACAAACGCCTCGCTCTGCCTGGCCGACAGCGCAGTCAGCGCGCAGAGTCTGGCCGATGCGTTCTCCTCCGCTGCCGTCTGCGCCGCCATACCGCACACCTGCGCATGCAAAAACGCATTTTGTTTCTGCGCCTGCGTCGCCGCATACCGCAGCCCGCACCCGCTCAATGACACCATCACCAGAGACACCACTAAACCAACTACCACTTCTCGCTTCTTCATAACTCCCTCCGTTTTTAAATTGATTATTGATGATTGATTATTGATGATTTTGCCTTTTTCCTTTTCCCCTGCTCCTTTCTCCTTTCCTTTTTTCCTTTTGCTATGTAGTTTTGCTGTTTGCTGTTTGCTGTTTGCTGTTTGCTATTTGATTTTTGATTGCTTCTGGCTATTCCGGCCGCTATACTGCCCTACAAATTGGAAGGGGAACTGGCGATGTGCGAACTCTTCGATGACAACAGGGCCATTTTATCACTCGACAGAATTGACCCCAAATACCGTCCGGTCTGGGAACATTTAGCCCCTGAACATTGGCAGGCTCTTGCTGATTATTTTCTTCCGCATCGGTCAGCCAAATCCCTGCTGGCTCCAACCCGGCCGCGCGTCATTAAATGGTATTGCCCGTTTGCTTGCCAGAAAGTCTTCGCCAGCGGGCATCGTTACTGCATCAATATTTATACCGGCTGTCAGCACGGGTGCGTTTATTGCTATGCCGCCGCTTACCAGCCGGCAAATGCCGGCGTCAAAGCTTCGTTTGAAAAACTGCTCGGCTTGGATTTGGCGGATTTGGAACGTTTCGCCGTGCCGCCGGCGCCCGTTCACATCTCCAACAGCACCGATCCATTTCAGCCGTTGGAACTTCAATTTGGTTACACGCGATTGGCGCTCGAACAGATCTTGCGCCATCGACATCGCTTTACGACCGTTACGATCCTTACAAAGAATCCTCTTTTTGCGGCCCGGTGCGATTATCTTGATTTGTTCAGAAGGCTGGCCGATATCCCCAAACCCTCCGACAGACATCCGGGTTTAACGATCGAGGTCAGCCTTGCGTTTCTTCAGGAGGCTGCACGAAAGGTCTATGATCCAGCCGCGCCATCCGTTGCCGAACGTATGGAGGGCATTCGCCTGCTCCACGGCGCTGGTATTCCCGTCGTGCTGCGCATCGACCCATTATTTCCTCGCTCGCCCATCACAGAATCAAAAGACGTGAAGGATTTCGATTTGCCCGAGGCCCAAACCCTCGATGACCTCGACACTCTTGTGGCCTTTGCGAAAGAAAACGGCGTTCGCCACATCGTCTATTCTCCGGCCAAGCTCGTTCAGTCGCGCTCTCGACCCATGTCTGACACCATGCACAAACTGAAAACCCTGTATCAGGCCTATGCCGCTCCCGAAAAGCTCACTTGGCAGTCCGGCAGTTGGCGCCTGCCGCACGCCATCGCCATGCAAAAAATCGTCACTCCGTTCCTCGCCCTCTGCCAAACGCGCAATATTGAAGCCAAATTCTGCAAACAAAACCTCCTCGACACGCGGTAATCAGGCCCGTCCTCCCTTTTTCACCGCCGAAAAGAAACAATAATCTTGAATATCATTTGAGTTTTCTTTCGAATATATCTGCTGCTTGTGTTTGTGACGCCTCACGCTTGTTTTCAACATATCTGCAGCCTTCCGAATTTGCTCTTTGTGGAATTGATCTTGTATTAGCACAATCAGACCGTTCGGGTTAACCAATTGGCCCAAACCATGAAAAGCCCCTGCGAGTTCCTGGTTTTTATAGTTATCAAATAGCGGGCTCAAAACATAAGACATTAAGATCAGATCAAATGATCCTGTAAGCCTCGCAATGCGCCCCAGTTGTGCCTGACTGGCGGGAAAGCTCTTCTCAACAGTTATTATTCGCCCTCGTAAAATCTTACTGGATATCGCTTCAAAATACTGCTTCGTAAGCTGACGACTATAGGAAAGACACAATTCACAGGCATCATTAAACACGCAATCAATTCTTATGGACTTTCTTGTCACCGACAAGTCCGCAACTGAACGCAATATATCGATCGTGCCCAGAGCACTGGCGCCGGATCCGGAACCTATGTCCAGAATACGCAGTTGTCCATTGGCCATTTGCGACAAGAATGTGTCGTTGGAAACGTGGTCCAGAATTACCTCTTGCGCTTGAAAAAAATGTCGTGCGAAAAAACTGTCTAAGCACGCACGCATCCCTTTATGCGTGGTTGGATATCGTCTCTCTTCTGTGGACACTTCTCCAGAGGGCATTCTCCTGATCGCCTTTGCTAATATTCCTTCCATGGCTTCCGACAACTGCCAAACACCGTTTGGACGCAATTCATCCTGCACTTGTTCCTTAATCGACATTTCTCGTTCCTCCATATACTCTCTGCTCTTTCGACCAGTGATAACTGATTTGATCACTTCTGACTGATGACTGTTGCTTTTCTCGTTTTCCCTTTTGCCCTGTACCTTTCCCCTTTCCTTTTTTCTTTTTGCTATGTATTTTTTATGTTTTATTTTTACTATTTAATATTGATCTTCCCCGTTATACTGCCCATATTCAGGAGTGGGACAATGAACGAATTGAAACGGCTGCAATTCAAATTTCGCATCGTGCTGACGCTGTTTATGATTGGCCTGATCCTCAGCGGCCTGACGGCGTTTCCGCTTGTGTGGGAACTGACGATCCTCAACCGCCTCATCGGCTCCGGCACATGGATGCAGGACGCCTTTCCCGCGATGGCCGCATGGATCACAACTATTCACGACGGTCTCATCGAAGTGCAGGCCGAGCAGCCCTGGCTCTACTACGGCACGGACTGGCTGGCCTTCGCCCACATCTTCATCGCCAGCGCCTTCATCGGCCCGCTGAGAGATCCCGTCCGCAACAAATGGGTCATCGACTTTGGCCTCATCACCTGCGCGGGCATTTTTGCCCTGGCCTTCATCTGCGGCCCCCTCCGCGGCATCCCGTTCTTCTGGCAGCTTATCGATTGCTCCTTCGGCATCGTCGGCGCTATCCCCCTCCTCCTCTGCCGCCGCTGGATCAACCAAATGGAAGGGCTGACATGAAAATCTTCATCATCATCCTCGCGGTTATTTCCAATCTCGCGTATTTTAGCGCGTTTGCGATCTATCCGTTCATTTATGTGCTGAAAACTGGCCGATTTCTCGTGGGGTCTGAGCCTTCTCGGCATCACTTTACTATCGCTCTTTATTCCGGCGGCGATCGCGTTCTTTCTGCCCGAATATCAAGAGTTCATCTATGATCGCTGTTTCCCCGAGGCACGGGGAATTGTTGGTGCCTTGTTCACGGGCTGGCTTCCCGCATGCATTATTTGCGGTCTCGCTTTCGGCATACGCATCCTTTTCCGAAAATACCGCGGCCGCAATCACAACCAAATGCCGTCACAGAAATCTTTTTAATCTTTACTATGCATTTTTTATATTCTATTTTTTATTTTTAATTTATAATGCGGTCGCCCCCAAAAAAGGAGAATGATTTATGAAGGGTCTTTTCCTAACCGACCACCCCTTGCCGATGAAAAAGTACATCCTCATCATGGCCTGCATTGCCTTTGTGCCGTCTGTACTGCTCAGTTCGCTGTTGTACGCCACCGGTTTGTTCGAGCAGATCGGGCCGGATTTCGAAAGCCAATCCTCTCATACCCCCGCATTGGCAATGGCTTTCGGAATTGCCGTGATTTCGCCCATCGTTGAAACGCTCATCATGTCGCTGTTTCTTTTCCTGCTCTCTCTTTTGATCAAATCCGGCGTAAAGCTGGCGATCGCGTCGGCCATCCTCTGGGCCTCGCTGCATTCCCTGCTGTCGCCGGCCTGGGGACTGGTCGTCTGGTGGCCATTCTTCGTTTTTTCGTGCGGCTACCTGACCTGGCGAAAGCAGTCGTGGCTCAAGGCCGTCTGGGTCACCACGTGCCTTCACTTTCTTCAAAACCTCCTGCCCAGCATCATGATCCTCGCAATGGCTTGAGTGCATTACTACCGCCTCTGCCGGGCGCCGCCTTGTTTCTGCTCCAAATTTCGTAAACGATATTCGTGCGCGACCGTCCGTTCCTGCAGGTCATCGGCCCTCCGGCAGAATTTCTCCTGCGTTTCCAGCAGCCGTTTGACGTCCTGGCTGACCATATCAAGCTGCCGCTGCAGGTTTACCCAGCTTCCCAGGATCAGCCCGGCGAGCGTCACAAGCTGCACCAGGACCGGCAGGCCCACTTTCTTTTCCAATCGCCACTGATTCTGCATGACATCCCTCTTCCTGTATTTTGCGTTTTTACAGTTGCTTTTTCATTTAGGGCATTAGTATAATGGCTGTACTCAAAGGAGGGACTTATGAGTCCGAGCACCAGAAAACTCATGGCCGTCCCGCTTACCGTCCTGTCGCTGTCGGCGGCCGCCGCGGCTGCGTGGCTGTTTATGACGTTTGCTTGCGAGTACGCATCCTCCGCTATTACCCTTCAATGCTACTGCCTGTTGTGGTTTGCCGCTGCGGCGTTATCCCTTTACGGCGGTCTGCTGACCGCCAGTCTGCCCGCCCTTGCCGCCTCGGGCGCCGGCCTGATCGCCTTTGCCGTCATCTGCATGCTCAACAGCGACCTGAGCACAGCCTATCCGGCGCTGACGCGCGGCATCGAGATCGCCGCGCCCGCGCTGTTCATTGCCGCCTGGATCTTCATCACAGCAACGGCTTTCAGAAGCAGCTCGCGTCGAATCCGCGGCTCAGGCTGGCTGTGGCTGACCGTCACATTGACGATGCTGGCGGTGTTTCCGGTGTACAACTACGGGCACTTTCGACTTTGTCAGTTGCGGGATAACGACCTGCTCACCGCCGCGGGCAATACCGCCGCCATCGCCGAAAAGCTGACCGCCTACTACCAGGTCAACGGCTCCTACCCCGCCCAGCTCGAAATGGCCGGCGTGAATCCCTTGCTCGTGCAGCTGCCGTACCGCGGCCAGACGATCAAGTACTTCGCCAATCGCGGCATGTTCATTCTCACCTTCGAGGACCCGCTGCACGTCGGCACCGTCGTCTATTCGTGGGACACCTCCAGGAACGGCTGGTACCCGGCCGACCCGCACGATGCCCTCCGCCCAGCACCGCACAATCTCTTCCGCGGCGCCCTCAGCGCCAAATAAAGTTGGGAACGCGGGTGGCACGGTCAATCTCTGCTTGGCCGTGGGGTTAATGGGGCTGTTCCGCCCTTTTCGAACCTTTGAATTTTGATATTCGAATTTGTTTAGGATTTAGAGTTTTCCATATTCCGCGGTTAAGTCCTTTTCAGGGTGATGGTTCCGCCTTCCGCAGTGCCATCCGCTCCGCCGTCTCCATCCGTATCCAGCAGGACCCTCAAGCCTTCCATCGCCTTCTCAAAGCGCTTGCGATAGGCGGCCGCCTTTTCTTTTACAACCTCCTGGCCCTCGGCGCCTGTATAGACCGCTTCGAGGATCATCGCCAGCGTTCCGAAGATCGATGCCTGCCGCAGCGCCTCGGCATTGACCACATCCTCGACGCTGTGGTCTGCCCCCGCGCAGCCCGGCCGAAGTCCAAGCCGGCGGCTCATCTCCCACATGGTCTCATAGGCCTGCACCGCATACTTGACGATCCGCCAGGTCAAGCCTGATGCCGCCGCGACCGGCACCAGTTCCTCGTCCGCCTCGCTGCGCAAGACGCCAACCTCCAAATGCCCGCTGTCGAGCACCTCGTCGATCTCGTAGGCTGCCGCGATCGTAGAGTCAGCGCTTTGCAGCCAGAGCACATCGCCCGCCGCGACCCGCGCCGCCGCGAAATCGACGCCCGCCGCCGTAAACTGTGTGCCCGCGACGATGCCGTTAGCGCCGCCGCAAACCGCCTGCCCCCGCAAATGCCAGTCCCCAAACACCCCTGCCTCAAACCGCGCCAAATCCGCATCTCTTGAAAACAGCATACCCTCCTCCTCTCTTCTCGTGGCACGGACGGCCCGCCCGTGATCTGTTGATATGGTATCACCGGCTTCCAGCCGGTCCTCTTTTTTAGGTATCGCCGGCATCTTGCCGGCATTTTTTTCGTACCGCCGGCTTCCAGCCGGCATTTTTTTATTGACTCCCTATAATTGCAGCTATGCTTTTTAAGGCATAATGCAAACGGAGAAAACATGCGTCTAAAGACCGCCTGTTACATTGGCGACCACTGCTGACTGTCACCTGATGAGGCGATAGGTGCTGCCGGTGCCGATGTCTTCCAGATCCATCGCGCCCATCAGCTCATCATACGCCTTGTCGAATGGCGTTAGCTGTACACCGTCGCCGGCGACAATACCGTCGTTTTGCGTCATCACCTCGACGGCAGGCGCTTCGGTGATCGCAATCGCGGCGATCGCCTCGACCGGCATCTCCGGCGGCTGATACGCATAGACGTTCACCGGTTCCATCGGCGAAGACTGTCGCACCATATCCGCGTTGTAATCCGGCACCAGGCTATAACCGCCGTCATTTATCCCGTCGTTCTCGCATCCGCATCGACATCCAGCCAATGCGATCATCATCCCCGCCGCCAACACTGCCAAACACTTCATCTCGCACCGCCTTTCTGCATCAATGAACATAAACAAAGCGGCGCCATAATACTTTTTTTCGCCTTCCCTGCCCCCTAGGCGAATCTCTCAAACGCGCCCCGCATTTTCTCTCAATCGTCAATCGTCCATCGCCAATCTCAGTTGCATCCTTAACTTACCGGCAGTATACTACCCATTGAATTTGGAGGTTCCTATGAAATCATTAAGCTGTCTTGTCGCACTGCTGCTCGTCAGCGCCGCTTTATCCGCAGCCCAAACCTATCCCAACCCCAACCGCTGGGCCGAGGAGATCAAGGCATTCGATCTCTGGGATTCCAAGAACAGTGTGCCCGAGCACCCGATTCTCTTTGTCGGCAGTTCCACGATTCGCCTATGGAAGACCGCTGAGTCATTCCCAAATTTGCCGGTCATCAATCGCGGCTTCGGCGGCTCCTGGATGGCCGACTCCGCCCATTTTGCCGACCGCCTGATCGGCCGCCACAAGCCCGCAGTCGTTGTCGTTTATGCCGGCGACAACGACATCGCCTCAGGGCTGTCGCCGCAATCCGTCCGCGATGATTTTGCCAAACTCGCGGATAAGATCCACGCCGCGCTGCCTTCCACGGCGATCATCTGTCTGGCCATCAAGCCCAGCGGCAGCCGTATCCGGTTCTGGCCCGCAATGAAACAGGCCAACAGCCTGCTTGAGCAGTATGCCGATGAGCAGGAGTACCTCGCCTTCGTCGATTTGACCGCCCTGCTGCTGGACAAGGACGGCCAACCCGACCCCGCCCTCTACGAAGCCGACGCCCTTCACCTCAATGCCGCCGGGTATGCCAAATGGTCCGCCGCCCTTGACCCCATCCTGAAAGAGAACTACGAAAGTGGTTCGCCGAATTGATGATGACTCGCGACATGGAGCGTGAACAACATGATGCAGTTCGGTAGGGGCCGGCCTGCGCGCCTGCCAGAAGCCTGAAAGGCTCCAATGTGATTAGCCACAGGCAAGCGCAGTCCAGCCTGCGGTAACGTATCCAAAATCGCACCTGAACCTGAAGGGGTTCAATGACTTCTTCTTGGCAAATGGCCTTTGCCGACCAACAGGGCACCCAAACCAAGAAGCAAAAGGCTGACCGGTTCTGGAATCAGCACCGCAATACCGTACGGACGATCCAAACCGGAAGCAAATACACTTCCAACGCCGTTTGCATCATATTTCATTACTGTGCCGCCCCCATAATCCGCAACATAGAGAGCGCCGTCGCTGCCAAATGCCATACAGGCGGGATTGACCAGCCCCGAAGCAAAGACGGTTCCGTTTCCGGCCGGATCAAATTTCATGATCGTGCCCAAACTGCTTGTCGCATAAAGGTTGCCGCTGCTGTCGAAGGCAAGCCCAGTGGTTGCGTTTACGCCGGCGGCAAACGTGGTTGCGTTGCCGCTCGCGTCATACTGCAGGATCGAGCCGCTGTCGACAACATAAAGATTATCGCTGTCATCAATCACAAGCCCCGATGGACTGGTCAAATCATCCGTAAATATCCCCAATTCGGCCCCGTTCGGAGAAAACTTCCATATCCAGCCCGCCTCGACGGTTGTCTGTTTCCCCGTTTCCGGGTCGTAGACGAACCCAATCGAATCTTTTACGACAAAGAGATTGCCGCCGCTGTCAAACGCAATCCCTCTGGGATTCATTAGATCGCCGGATGCGAAGACCATTTGGTTGCCGTCGCAATCGAATTTGTCAATCGTACATGCAAATGCGTTTACGGCATAGAGATTTCCTTCACCATCAAATAGAAGGGTGCATCAAGATTTTTAGGCAGAGTTCTTTATTGCGTATTCCCATACATCGCTATGCATAGCACACCGGATTTCCAACATGGCGGATGCTCCCTGTCGTCCCCATCGCATTCCCGGCCCTTTCATGCGGCTTTGTACC
>JAJFTK010000137.1 GCA_021372945.1 Planctomycetaceae bacterium
GTACAAAGCCGCATGAAAGGGCCGGGAATGCGATGGGGACGACAGGGAGCATCCGCCATGTTGGAAATCCGGTGTGCTATGCATAGCGATGTATGGGAATACGCAATAAAGAACTCTGCCTAAAAATCTTGATGCACCCGTCCACATTAACTCAATGCTTTTTGATTGAAAGCAGATGCCTGATGGCTTAATATAACGCACTCAGTTTTTAAAACGTCTTTCTGAGCGATATTGAAGTGGTTCTATGAGTTGTCTAATTCTGAATTACTTTCATCGTCCAGAAAACGCCCCGTTTTTCTATGTTTGTATCCAGAAGCTATTCTGGGCTTAGTGGGTACTAATTTTTGTCATTACAAAAAACCGATTTTCAGCTACAAAAAGCAGGTTTGTAAGCAAATAAAAAGGATACGCGATATACTGGATGCGGTCCATCCAGGAGCTTACAAGCAGGGGGTCACAGGTCCGAGTCCTGTACCGCCCAATTCACAATTTCGCCTGGGACTTTTCCGGCGGGCATTAGTCCGGTCTGTTGGAATTTGCACCTTTCCTATTCCGGACGCAATACATCTCCAATATATCTAAATAATTGAAGTTACTTGACAATTCGCGCCTGGGTCACTAATATTCGCCAAATATTACAGGAGATTTTAATGGATAAAGCGAGTCCTAATGTAAGCGTGAAGTTCCACGGTCCAGTTGCAATCGCCTTGTTAACCGACGAAAAAATACTGGATGAGAGCCAGCTTCAGGGCCTTCAAAGCTCATTTATGCCGCTGATCGAGCAAAACCCAAAGATTCAACTCGTTATTGATTTTTCAAATGTGAAGTTTCTGACCAGTTCCGTCCTGGGGCTGCTGATCCGCATCAGCAAAAAAGTTTACGAAACCGATGGCAGACTGAGACTCTGCTCGATCAACCCCAAGATCATGGAGATTTTCCGGATTACCCGGCTAGACAAAATATTCGAGATCTATCCCAATGTGGATGATGCGCTGATTGGCCTGAAAAAGGCGTAAACTCTCGCTGCCTGACGCACGATATAAAAACAACCAGTTACAAGTTTTTTGTGATCGCGAACCTGAAACTAGAATTCAACGTTTTTTAAACCGTGACGGAAACAAAAAAAATTCTGCACAAATCCTGTCGGCTGCAAAGTACCGAAAAGGAGGTTCAGCAGACGATAACCGAGCTTTTATCGGCTCTGGCAGAATACGGTTTTGACGAGGACTCGATTTTCGCGATCCACCTGGCTCTCGAGGAGGCCTTTCTTAACGCCATCAAGCATGGCAACCACAACGACTCAGAAAAAACGATCGAGGTCGAATGTCTGCTCACGCCGGAAAAGTTCGACATTTCTATTTCGGACGAGGGTTTTGGCTTCGATCCCGATGGAATACCGGACCCTCGCTGCAACGGCAACCTCTACAAGGCCTCCGGCAGGGGAATCCTGCTCATTCAATCTTACATGGACGTGGTAGAGTACAATTCACGCGGTAATTGCGTCCACATGATCAAATACCGTAATACCAACGGTCCCCGCCAGCCGCAAAAAGTCTGCTAGTTCTTCTTTCCCTCATTTCTCAGCGGGGAACGTAAGTGACCCAATAGCGGATGCGCTCGGAGCAGGCGTTTGATCATGTCGTTTCGTGCTGGCAAATGCGAAGTGTCATTAAGTAACCCTCTTTTTTGGCCGAATCTCATTCAATTGAACAGCATTAAATAAGACTAACTACATACAAAAGGTATATTTATGGAAGATCTTTATCGATCCCTGATCTCCGCTCCGCAGATGGTGGCAAAGCAGTTCACCGGGGCCATTTTCGACCTTGCAACCCCTGACGGCCCCGCCCTGGTGTATGTGGACCCTGAATTCCGCATCACGGCCAGCCATTTGGCCGCCGGCTTTCTCAGCGAGGATTCTGCATCGCTGAAGGCAATTTGTGCCAGGATTGACGATGGCGATGACCCCTGCATTTTGGACGTTCCGGGCGGGTGCGTTCTGGCCACGCAGCTCCTGACCGAGGAATTCCACCTGGGTTACTTTATGGTCTTCCTGCGGGACTACGCCAGTGAAACCGTCCATACGAACATGGAACTCGCTGAGTTGCTGCTGTCGGAGGCCCAACTGATCTGCAGGCTGATCGGAAAGAACAACAAGCTGCACCAGAGCCAGCTCGTCAATCTAAGTAAACGTTCATCTATCCTCAGCGGGGGATTGGCGAACGTGTCAAACTAGGCCCTCAAATCTGCCTTGTTGAAGGCCCTTATCGGATGTGCTGGGTGTACTTGTATCTCAATACAAAAGTTTTGCATCCCTTCCATTTTCTGCTATACTTTGCGGCAACTGTTGAATAGATATCAGGCATAAACGTTTTGTAAGGATACAGGTTGAAATTTCAGGTATTTAAGAATGGCAAGCCGCTGCTGGATTTTACCCTTTCGGGCGCCTATCTGTTCGGCAGCGATCTGATTCCTCTGCGGCACGTCGATAAGATCGAGTTCAAAGATGGCGAGATCGAGTGTCTCAAAAAATCTCCCGATGCCGCCGGCCTGGCCCTCCTGTGGCCCATCGAGGACACTGGCCATTTGCTCCTGCTCAATACAACGCGTCTGCCGGAACGCCCGCTGCCTTATAACCTCAACCTCGAACTGGCGCGGGCCCGGATGATGCAGATCACCCTCAAACGAGAGGACTGGGCCTTATTCGACCAGAGTGACAAGTTCGAGGAAATGGCCCAGGAGGTCGAGGACCTTTTTATCAAGGCCCTTCAGTATATCTCCGTTCCCGAACGAGCCTCGGTTTACGCCGATCAATCGCTTCGAAAGGGCGTCGAGTTTTCGGAAAAATTGGCCGCCAAGCACGCCGAGCAGTTCCTTGCGGCGCGCTTTCGCAACAAGGCCCTGGGCCGGCACAGTCTTGGCTGCGAGGTGAATCTCGACCAGATGGCCGATGAAAAATATCGCAAGTGGCTTCTTGAAATGTTCGGGTTCATTACCATCCCGATCAATTGGGCCCAGATCGAACCTCGAAAGGGCGAATACTATTTTGAAAAGCTCGACCAGTGCATTCAGTACCTGGCCGGCCGCCGCGTGGCCATCTGCGCGGGCCCCTTGCTCAAGTTTACGCCCGATTTCATGCCGCAATGGCTGCTCCAACAAAAGCCGGGCTTTGAGAAGATCCGTGAGGATGCCTACGCCTTCATTACCGCCGTCGTGACCCGATTTGCCAAAAGCGTGCATGCCTGGCGAGTCATCAGCGGTATCAACGCGCTGAATTGTTTTAACTTCACGTTTGAACAGGCGATGGAAATGACCCGCACCGCCTGCCTGGCAGCAAGGGCGGCCGACAACAAGAGCCGCAAGATGGTCGAATTGATCTATCCGTGGGGCGAATACTACGCCTCGGACAAAACGACCGTGCCGCCGCTGGTCTATGTCGATATGGTCATCCAGAGCGGCATCAGCTTTGATGCGTTTGGCCTGCAGCTTCATTTTGGCAAGGACGTCCCCGGTATGCACGTGCGGGACATGATGCAGATCTCCTCCCGTCTCGATTGCTTTGCCGCCGTCCCCAAGGCAGTGCACATCACCGGCGTGTCCGTACCCGACAGCCCCGGCCCCGACGTCATGGCCACCGAACGCGCCGGCTGCTGGCGAAAACCCTGGGATCCATCCATTCAGGCCGCCTGGATTGAGGAATTCTACAAGGCCTCGCTCGGCAGACCGTTCATCAATACCGTGACGTACTCGTGTCTGGCCGACCATCCGGATCAGCCGACCGCCGGCTGCGGCCTGTTGACCAAGGACATGACGCCCAAAAAGTCATTCCTTGTGATGGCCAAGTTCCAGAAAACCATCCTCAAACGCTAACTCGTGACACGGGCGTCTCGCCCGTGATATTCTTTTTGCACGATCATCGTGGCCGAACGATAAACTTGTTTTAAGCGAGCTAAGGGAAGAAAACGCCATGAACGAATCGCGGGACCCGCATCTGCTGCTCTGGATACAAAGCTGCCGCTGTCTCATTGCGGCCGGTTTATGCGTCGCGATTTGCTCGGCCGGCCTGATCGCCTCAGCCAACAACAAACCTCCGGCGGTGATCGTGCCCGAAAAGATCAATCCGAACACTGCCCCCATTGCCAGCCTCATCCGCCTGCCCGGTATCGGCAAGATAAGAGCGATGGATATTATCGATTGGCGCACTGCGCATGGCCCGTTTGAATCGGCCGCATCGCTTGAACCCATCCGCGGCATCGGCCCCAAAACCATCGAAACCCTCAGCCCCTGGCTAACCTTTGAGTAGAATGGCCTGCCTTTGGGAACGCCGGCGTCTCGCCCGCATCCCTGGTACCGCGGGATCTGGGGGCAGTTTTCTGCCCTTCACAAAAATGCACAAAATTCTTCGTGCTCTTCGTGTCCTTCGTGGTAAGATTTCGGACTATGGCGGATTGGGAAATTAAAAAAACATTGGGACTATGCTTCGGCACGGGCCGGGAGTTTGCCGTGGGCGAGGAGTATTTTGCTGCGCTGGTTGAGACTGAGGCTGGCCTGGAGCGCCGCGATTACAGCATCGAGCACTGGAACCAAAGCAAGCCGCAGGTCTATTGCTTCTGGAAGTCGAAGATGCCCAGCCCCGACCAGAAGAAACGCCTCTTCGTCGATGATGGCATGCTGATGGCATTCTTTGAGCGGCTTGCGACGGAAACCGAGCCTGAAAAGGTTAATTTCCGGTTCGTGCTCAACCTGGTGCTCATGCGCAAACGTAAACTCAAGTATGAAGGCTGTCAGCTTGAAGACGGACGCGAGATCTGGACCGTCCGCGTGACCGGCCAGGACCGCTTTGAAAAGGTGATCAACCCGCGCTTGACCGAGGACCAGATCGAAGGCCTCACCGGTCAAATGGGCCAGATCCTGCAGATGGATTTCGAGGCAGGTTCTTAACCACGGAATGCACGGAAGGACACGGAAGAGTTTATGAAGATCGAAAATTCAAAACTCAAAACCATGAACTCAAAACTAACACGCTTGGGTTCTCTGCGGCAAATCACGGGCTTGCTGGCCATTATGTTAGTCGGGTGCGCACCGCAGGTCCGTCGGCCCATTCACGAAGGGCCGACATGCCCTGGCAAGCCGACCGTCGCCGCGGCCGTAGAGGCGCTGGCGCTGCAGCGAAACAGTCAGCAGCCGTTTCAGGCCAGCGCCGATGGCGTCATTTTGTGGCGCGACGAAAAAGGCAAAGACCGGGACGAGCCCATTCGCGGCGGCAATCTCGCCTTTGTGCCGCCGGACAAAGTATTCTTCAAAGGCAGCATCGTTTTCAAGGAAGCGCGGTTCGGAACAAACCAGCAGGAATTCTGGCTGCGGATCAAATATGAACTGGACACGTACTGGTGGGGCACCCGCACCGCCGCGCAGGACTGCATCGGCAGTTTGATCTTTGACCCCGCGCAGATCGCCGAAGCGATCGGGATCGTTGACGTGACGCCCCAATGGAAGTTGTCTTACCGTGATGGCTATGATATACTGACCCTTTACCGCGGCCGCGTTATCGGCAAACGCATCTACGTGGATGCGTGCGATTATCGCGTGAGCCTGATCGAGTATTTTGATGCTGAAGGATTAAAGCAGGTAACGATCGAATTGAGCGAGTATGCGGCGCAGGACAGCGGGATCAATGTCCCCACGCGCATTCGCGCCGCTTCTTACGATCCCCAGGGACTGAAGCAGTCGGCGGTCAGCTTTACGCTGAACAACATCCGTCCATTGCCCCCCGAACGGCAAAAGCCTGCCTTGTTCCAGCGGCCCGCCGCGGACGGCTACGGCACGGTCCTTCGTCTTAATGACGATTGCCAGTTCGTGCAGGAAAATCCGTAACACCACAACTGATTGGTTCGGACGCAAAAGGAGTAATATGGCAGCGGATCTATTAAAACGCTTAAAGCAGGGCATTTTTTGGCTCGATGGCGCGATGGGCACACAACTCTATGAGGCTGGCGCCCCCGAAGACTGCTGCACCGACATGCTCAATCTGGAGTGTGCCGAGATCGTCCGCTCTGTTCATACGAAGTATCTGGCCGCCGGCATAGACGCGGTGATCACCAACTCTTTCGGCGCCAACGCCTTTGCGCTTCGGCGGCATGGATTTACCGACCACGGCTACACGATCAGCCTGGCCGCCGCCAAACTGGCGCGCTATGCCGCCGGAGACGATAAATACGTTCTGGGCGATATTGGGCCCAGCGGCGGGCTGCTGGAGCCTTTGGGAAGTGTAAAGCCCCACGAACTTCGCGATGCCTACCTCGAAGAGGTCAGGGGTCTAACCGATGGCGGCGTCGATGGCTTCATCATTGAGACTATGACGGCCCTCGAGGAATTGGAGATCGCTATCGATGCCGTCAAAAGTATTTCGAGATTGCCCGTTTTCGCCTCGCTGGCCTATGACCCAGCCGGCAGACAGGCCAGGACGATGATGGGTGTGTCGCCCCAGCAGGCCGTCGAGCGGATCCTGCCCAAGGGCATCGCCGCGATCGGTTTTAATTGCGGCACCCTCGACATGGATGGCTACGTGCAATTAGCGTCGCTCTACGCCCAATTGCTCAGTGGAACCGATGTCCTTCTCCTGGCCGAACCCAATGCGGGCCGTCCCGGGTTCCAGGACAATAAAACCGTTTACCGCCTGACCCCTGAACAATACGCCGAAGCGATGCTTCGCATCAGGGACGCCGGCGCCGCCATTCTTGGCGGCTGCTGCGGCACAAGCCCGGCGCATATTGCCGCCGCGATCAAAGCCTCGCGTCCGTGAATGGCAAAGCGCTAACTGTGCACGGGCGTCGCCCGTGTTCCTTGTGGGGTCAAACTCTGCCTGCCCCGAGTCTGTCGATGGCAGGCCCGGCCGTGAACAAAATGAAAATAAAAGCGGACCCCCAAAGGAGTCCGCTCGTTGTGCTTTTTAGTACCTGGGACCGCGAGGACCTCGATCGCCTCCTTCACGGTTTCCGCCTTCACGATTGCCGCCGCCAAATCGGCGTCCACCGCCACCGCCGAATCCACCGGGACGTCCGCCGGGACGACCACCGCCGCCAAATCCCCCGCGACCGCCGCGCTGCGGCTTGGCCTTGGGCGGGTTCGCTTCGGCGACTTTCAGGCTTCGGCCCTGCTGATCGCTGCCGTTCAGGGCTGTCATCGCCGCCGTCGCCTGCTCGTCGGTCTCCATTTCAACAAAGCCGTAACCTTTGCTTTGGTTTGTCTCGCGGTCGGTCACAATGTTCACAGTGACAACGGTGCCGTAAGCCGAAAACCATTCGGTCAGGGTGTCTATATTGACATCGTAATTCAGATTGCCTACATAAAGTTTCTTTGCCATTTCTTACTCCAATTTTGATGGTTTTCGGCCCAAAAAGGCCAATTCGAGTCAGCAGAGGCGCAAGATGCCCTCTATTATTATGTCAATATAATCTCCCTTTAATAAAAAGCCATATAAATTTTTCCTCACTCCAATAAATCCGGCGGCTCAATGCAGGCCCAAAAAAAATCTGAAAGTTTATATCAAAGGTGTCCTGTCAGCGGACTCTTTAATTATGGACTCCATGTGGATCCGCGCGGAGGGGAATTCGAATGGATTATTCGCGTGAGGATGCCTGTGAAAAAGATCAAATGGGATGAATCGGTCAGCGTCGGCCACCCCCGGTTGGACGAGCACCGCAAATTCTTTATCCACCTTCTTAATAAAATGGAAGAGCACCAGAATGACCTGGTCTCATCGGAGGCCATTTCGCAGTTGATCTACCAGATGAGAGAATTTGCCACATACTATTTTGCGCTTGAAGAAGAATGTCTCCGCAAAGCCCATTATGACGATTTCGACTCGCACAAGGATCAGCATCGCAAATTCAAGGAAAAGACCGCCTCCTTTTGCGTGGACATTATGAACCATAAGGCCTCCGCCCCAAGGGAGATCTATCGGCACTTGACCGACTGGTTTGCCGAGCATATCGTGGTTACGGACAGCCGGATTAAGCCCTGGCTCCAGATCAAGGCCGATGCTGCGGTTTCCCATCCGTGAACCTGCTTTCGCCCAAATCAAATTTGCCGGCTGCTGGGCATTCTGAACCGTAGGTAATCAGATTTTGCTCAAAAAGGAATTTGCCTATTGGGGCCTGCAAACGGTTCCTTTTCTAATGCTTTTAATCAGCGTGCAGCAAAGCGTATGAACACAAGCACCGGAAAGGAACTTCTTATGAAAGCAAAGTTATTACTTGCTGTCGTGGTTTTGATCGTGGCCTTTTCTGCCTATCCGGCCTATTCGCAGCAGCCCGTCTCTCCTGGGCAGCAAGGCGAGGCGGCCGAGCCTAATAGCGTTGGCCGAATGTATCACGGCAAGTTCTGTCCAATGTGCGGAATGGCCGCACAATCCATTCTTTCCACACAGCTTATAGCCACGCCCGATGGCGGAGCATTGCTGATGGCCGGCGGCAAACTTTACAAGTACGATCAGAATCTTACGCTGGTCGGCCAGGCGGATCTGCAGGTGGATATCCAACAGATACAAAGCAAGCTGCAGGAATTCATGAGCGCTTGTCCTGTTCGCCAAACACCAGCAGCCCTGGACGGCCTGACCGATGGAACCTCCAACGGAATGTCCAAGATGAAATCGGCAAGCCCGTCGGGCAAATCCCCGGCTTCGAGCACAAGATCAACAAAGGAATAAGCATTCTGTAAATCTGCAAAAAAGAGGGGAAAATAAAGGCTCAAACACTTTATTTTCCCCTAATTCAGTCCCTGGATAATCCGGCCCGTACTGGATGTTCAGGTTAGCTACCCTAAACACTTACCCACTAAACCCGCTTTTGACTTTTCCGGAGTGCGTCCAGGGAACACGTTCCTGTAATTTGTACGATGGCCCGGCACGATGGTTCTGCCCCAGCATCTTGTTTGCCGCATTTGGCTCAATTCCTCTATCCCGATGGCCGCCAGGCGAATTCAATTATTTCAGCCTTTATCTCCGGCAAACCGATAGTACAATGCGGACAAATAGAGGAGTTTGCCGGATGACTATCTTGTTATCGGTCCTGATGTACGTGCTGACGATCGGCGGTTTTCTGCTGGGCATCGTGCTCATCGCGCATATCCTCCTGCAGAAACGCTCTCCTTCCGGCACGATCGCCTGGCTATTGATCATCCTGCTTGCGCCCTACGTCGGCGTGCCGCTGTATTTGTTATTGGGCGGGCGCAAAATGCGGCGTCAGGCCGCCTCCAAGCACTTGCTCGCCCTGGGCGACGAACATGCGATTGCGGAGGACAAGGCCCATATCCTGGATCGCATTCTGCGCACCTACAGTATCCCGGGCGCTTCTGCCGGCCATACCGTTTGCCTGTGCGGCAACGGGGTGCAGCGTTTTACCGCCATGGATGCCTTGATCCGCGGGGCCGTCAGCACT
Source organism: Planctomycetaceae bacterium (assembly GCA_021372945.1). Taxonomy (GTDB): domain Bacteria; phylum Planctomycetota; class Phycisphaerae; order Sedimentisphaerales; family Anaerohalosphaeraceae; genus 4572-13. The sequence goes on from JAJFTK010000137.1 coordinate 9,438, forward strand.
ATCTTCCTGGAAACCTTTATTTACCACTCGGACGAAGTGGGTGTCCATTTTCTAAACCTGCTGACCGAAAAGGCCCGCTCCGGCGTCAACGTCCGCTTGCTGATCGACGGGGTCGGCTCACTGCACACGCCCTTTCGCTTCTTCAAGGGATTGACCGACGCAGGCGGCCGTGTCACCGTTTTCATGCCCGTCCTCCACCGGCCCTTTAGGGGGCGCGCCAACCTGCGAAATCACCGAAAGATTACCATTATCGACAACCGGTACGTGATGGCCGGGGGCGCCAACATCGGCAAGGCCTATATGGGCCCGCACCGGTATGAAAAGCGCTGGAAGGACCTGGCGTTTGTACTGGAAGGCCCGTCCGTGAGGCAATGGCTCAATGTCTTCGCCGGAGACTGGGAATTCGCCGCCAAGGAACCGATCCCCTCTGAATGGATGCGCCTGCCCGATTCGCCGGCGTCGGATGATTCGCCCATGGCGAATCTCGTCTGCCGGCCTTCCGCCGGTCCGATGAATTCGCCAGGTTCCGCCGTGGTCCAGATGGTCCCCTCCGGGCCGGATGTGGCGTCAGACGCCTTGAACGATATCATCCTGTCAATGATTTACGCCGCCAAACGCCGGTTTTGGGTTGTCACGCCTTATTTTGTGCCCGATGACGCGATGTGCAAGGCGCTCGTGCTGGCGGCCCGCCGCAAGGTCGATGTCCGCGTGATCCTGCCGGAAAACTCCAATCATCCGCTGCCGGATATTGTTCGCGGCCAACCCCTGCGCCAGATACAGCAGGCCGGCGGCCTCATTATGTTCTATACTCCTTCCATGATGCACGCCAAGCTCCTGCTCATGGATGATGACGCCGCGATCCTCGGCTCAGCTAATCTGGATGTTCGCAGCCTTCTATTGAATTACGAGACCGCCATGATCGTCTATAGCCGCGAGGATATCCTTGCCGTTGCCGAGTACATCGAAAGCCTCATCCCTCACTGCAAGTGCGGCGTTGCCGGCGCCTCGCTGCCCCGCGCCCTCGGCGAAAGCGTCGTCCGCCTCGTCGCGCCGCTGCTGTAGTGAGCACTGGCGATTGACAATCTGGCGATTGACAATATAGATTTCAATTTGTATAATCAATAGATTACGGGTGAAAATCTGCTAATAATGAGAACGGGAACGTTTGAGGGAGAATGAAGATGAGGAGTGGGATCTTATTCATCAGCTTGTCGGTTGTTTTCTGCGCACCTGCATTAGCTTATGACTGGTCAACTAATCCCGGCGACGGTTCGGCCGAGAACCCGTATCAAATCAGTACGCCGGAACAATTGATGTCGATCGGGTCGGATAAAGTATTACTTGCAAAACATTTCATCCTGATGAATGATATAGACTTGGCGGGGTATACTTTCACTGCGGCACTCATAGCACCTGATACTGATCTTTCAAGGCACGCGTTTCAGGGTACTCGTTTTTGTGGAAGCTTTAACGGGAATTATCATGTGATAGCTAACATGAGGATTATCAATCCGTCTGCGGATTGTCTAGGTTTATTTGGTGCTACGCTCAAATCCTACTTAGGTCCTTCACGAATCAGAAATATCGGCTTAGTAAATGCATCAGTTCAAGGTGATTGTGGTGTAGGTGCCCTTGTGGCAGTGTTTGAGTCACATAATCCATTAGAAAATTGCTTCGCAACCGGACGTATAACGGGTAAGCAGGATGTTGGGGGGTTAGTCGGTGCATGTTGTGATGGATCAGTAACAAACTGCTGTGTGGAAGTGTCTGTTGCGGGTAATAGAAACGTTGGAGGATTGCTGGGATATTCCCGATCAGTGAAAAATTGTTATGCAAAAGGTTTTGTCAGTGGTGAAAGTTATGTTGGAGGGCTCATTGGATATGCTGCCGGAGATGTTGAAAATTGTTATTCTGCGGCTCATATTACATCTGAAGGTTCGTTAGCAGTTGGGGGGCTTATAGGGTCCAGTAGAAAGGTATCAAATTCTTTTTGGGATTATGAAGTTGCCGATTGGACATACAGCGCAAACGGAAAGCGATATAGAACAAGTCAAATGAAAATAGCCGAAACATTCAGTGCCAACAACTGGGGGACTGGCGACTGGAAAATTAATGAAGGAGAATATCCAAGGTTAGCTTGGGAGGCATCTAAAGGTGCTCTTATTGAAAATCCGATTGTACAATGGCGCGGTAGCGGAACACCTGAAGACCCGTGGCAATTGGCGACCTGCAAAGACTTGATAACTTTAGCAACAGGTTCTTTCTATTGGGATAAACATTACGATTTACAAGAAAACATAGATTTCACCGGTAGTCAGTTGAAGCCGATTGGGTACGATGAATATAACGCATTTACTGGTACATTTGATGGAAATGGACACATTTTAATTAATTTACAAATTACTGATCCATATACAACCTACACGGGTATGTTCGGCTACGTACGTAATGGATATATAAGAAACCTCGGCCTTAAAGATGTGCTTGTCAAAGTGAGCGATTCGTTTGGTGCTGGTGGAATAGCAGGTTTACTTAGAAATTCAAAGATAGAAACCTGCTTTGTTAAGGGTACAATCAAGAGTGGTGCCGGTGCAGGCGGTATAAGCGGCTATTGTTACAATAGCAAAATATGGAATTGTTATGTACAGGGGACCGTCTCCGGTAACAATTATGTTGGTGGGATATCTGGACAGTACGTCGCTTCCGTCATAACCGATATATTAAACTGCTATTCTACAGCTCAAATTGATTGTCAAGCCCCTGGGAGCTTTTTCGGCGGTATTTTAGGAGAACCATTTGTAACTGCACTCTGTTATTATTTGAATACATCATGCGCAATAGTGGACAGGCAAGCTTTAACTGAAGAGCAGATGAAACAACGAGACAGTTTTGTTGACTGGGACTTTATGGGTGAGACGGAAAATGGTAAACAGCATATCTGGGGCATTCATGAGGGTAATGATTATCCACGTTTGTGGTGGGAATTTACAAATGCAAAGCCGATTGCAGACACGAATGATGTTGTGGCGTATGCGTGGGTGGACGGATTTGCCCAGGTGCGGCTGGATGGGACCCGGTCATACGATGAGGATGGGGATTCGCTAACCTACGCGTGGTATAATGATGCCAATGAACTGATCGCGGTGGGCGCGGAGCCGAATGTGGTGTTTGGGGCAGGCGAGCATGTGATTCATTTAGTTGTCAATGACGGCATCGAGGATTCGCTGCCGGATGAGTGCGTGGTGACGGTGCTCGGTGCACAAGAAGTTCCGGCTAAGATCTTCGGCGGCAACGTAAATCCAAAGAGCAAGAAGGCACAGATCAAGGGACGACTGGAGTTTGCAGGGGCCCAGATGCCCGAGCTTGGTGCCGGACAAGCGTTGACATTGCTGACAGGCGAATTGGAAATTGAAGCGGCGTCCCAGAAGTTGGTTTACTCAGCAGAAGATTCGAAATGGTTTTTGACAGGGGAGTTTGAGCTCTATTCATTATTGCCGGGACTTGCCGCCGGAGCAAATCAGGTGACCCTGGTGAGCCGTTACGCCTCGGGCCAATGGGTTTATGGAACCGACCGGCTGAAGATGCTTGCTAAATAGAGATTATTTAGATTAGAATAATCAAAATTCAGCGCAATTGCAGTGCCAAAAACAGGAGCGTGACTGTTCTCATGTAACCAATATGGAGAATGTGTTTTACAATTTGCCGCTTTTGGTTGTGCTGCTTCTTACAACCGCGATCATTGCCACCGCGTTCGAGGGCGGGTTTCTTCTGGGCAGACGTCAAGCTAAAGGCTCGCCCAGAGAAAAAGATTCGCTGGTTGGCCCGATGGTCGCTGCCACCCTGGGCCTGTTGGCGTTCATGCTGGCCTTCACCTTTAACGTCGCGGCGGATCATTTCAATACCCGTCGGCGCCTGGTTCTGGAGGAAGCCAATGCCAAACGCTCGGCCTATGCGATGGCCGCAATGCTTGCGGACGAGCCGTGCATCGAATCCAGAAAACTCTTGCGTGAATATATAGACATCCGTCTGGACGATATTCAAACGCGCCAGGAGGTGCAGCGCATGATAGCGCGATCCGACCAGATCCAAGATCAGCTTTGGTCCATTGCCATGACCAGCGCCCAAAACACGGGGGCCGGTTCGCCTTATCTGTATATACAGGCGTTAAGCGAGACGATCAATATGCAGGCCAATCGGATCAGTTATGGAATGCACGGCAAGGTATCGGCATCCATTTGGATCGTGCTTTACTGGCTGGCGGCGATGGGAATGGCCGCGATGGGCTATCACGCCGGGCTGGTGGGCGTGCGCGGCTTTTTTGCCTATATCGTGCTGGTCCTTACATTTTCCTTTGTGCTGACGCTCATCTATGATCTTGATCGGCCCAAACAGCGTTTATTCAAGGTCAGTCAGCAGACAATGATGGATTTGCAGCAGCGGCTTGCCAAACCAAACGCGGATTGAATTTGAAATCCAAATAAAACGCCAAAAAAAGGGTTGCGCAAGCATCGTGATCGATCACGCCCGGATTCAAACGCCGCCAGAGAACGCCGCAGCCCATTCACCTTGTTAAGAGATAAAATACCTCCTCTTTTTCGGACTCGTTCAAACCTCAAAACACGAGGTTTTAGTGGTTGACATGTCTTTGCCTTCGGACTAAGATTGCAAATCCTTTTATCCGGGATCTGCACCTGAAAGAAAGTCTAGGCCTGTGTAGGGCCATAGGCAGCAATAAAATCGAACGAAAGCGTCGAAGATTTTAACCGTTAAGCTTTAGGAGATTTTCAGCAATGGCCACAAAGAAAGCCACAAAGAAGGCTGTCAAGAAGGCTTTGGCCAAGACAGCCGCGAAAGGCCCGGCCAAGGCCGGCAAGCCCGTGTATTTCTTCGGCGGCGGTAAAGCCGATGGAAACGCCAAAATGAAGGAACTGCTCGGCGGCAAGGGCGCCAACCTGGCCGAAATGGCCAAGCTCGGCGTGCCCGTTCCGCCCGGCTTCACCATTACCACCGAGGTATGCACATACTACTACCAGAACAAGAAGAAATACCCGGCAGGCATGGACAAGCAAGTGGCCGCTGCGCTGGCCAAGGTCGAAAAGATCATGAACCGCAAGCTCGGCGACGCCAAGAGGCCGCTGCTGGTCTCGGTGCGTTCCGGTGCGCGGTCGTCGATGCCCGGCATGATGGAAACCGTACTCAACGTCGGCCTCACGACCAAAACCATCCCGGGCCTGATTCAGCAGTCCGGCAGCGAGCGTTTCGTGTATGACGCCTATCGCCGCCTCATCATGATGTACTCCGATGTCGTCATGGAAAAGGCCGAGGGCATCGAGCCCGAAGACGATATGGGCATCCGCAAGCAGCTTGAAAGAGTGATGGACCAGCTCAAGAAGAGCAAGGGTTACAAGAGCGATACTGACCTGAACGCCGAAGACCTCAAGGGTCTCTGCGAACAGTTCAAGGCCAAGGTCCGGGAAGTCCTGGGCAAGCCTTTCCCCGATGATGCTAATGAGCAGTTGTGGGGTGGTATTCACGCGGTGTTTGCCTCATGGAACGGCAGACGCGCCATCAGCTATCGCCGCATCGAGAATATCCCCGATGAATGGGGCACGGCCGTCAACGTGCAGTCGATGGTCTTCGGCAACATGGGCGACGACTGCGCCACCGGCGTAGCGTTCTCGCGCAACCCGGGCAATGGCGAAAACATCTTCTACGGCGAGTACCTGATCAACGCCCAGGGCGAAGACGTCGTCGCGGGCATCCGCACCCCGGCTCCCATCAACAAGGAATCCCAGTCCGATCACAACAAGGACCTGGTGACCCTCGAGAAGGGCATGCCCAAGCTGTACAAGGAACTGGTGGCCATCAAGAACCGGCTCGAAAAACATTATCGCGACATGCAGGATATCGAGTTCACGATTGAAAAGGGCCGCCTGTTCATGCTCCAGTGCCGCGTCGGCAAACGCAATGGTCCTGCCGCCGTTCGCATGGCTGTCGATATGGTCAAGGAAAAGCTGATCACCAGGGAAGAAGCCGTGCTTCGCGTGACGCCGGCTCAATTGGATGAACTGCTGCACCCGATCATCAACCCCAAGATTGAAAAAGAACAGAAGATTCTGGCCAAGGGCCTGCCCGCCGGTCCCGGCGGCGCCAATGGACAGATCGTCTTTACGGCTGCCGATGCCGTCAAATGGGCCAAGGAAGGCAAGCAGGTCATTCTCGTCCGTGAAGAAACCAATCCCGAAGACGTCGAAGGCATGCGTGCCGCACAGGCCGTCCTCACCGCTCGCGGCGGCATGACCAGTCACGCCGCTCTCGTCGCCCGCGGCTGGGGCAAGTGCTGCATCGTCGGCTGCGGCGCACTGCACGTGGAACTGACCACCAAGGAAGTTCATGCCAACGGCACCACGCTGCGAGAAGGCGATTGGATCACCCTCAACGGCACCAAGGGCAACGTCTATGTCGGACAGCTTCCGATGATGGATGCCGGTGAAGAGAACAAGGTCCTGATGGACTTTTTGGCGATCTGCGATGTCTGCCGCACGCTGGGCATCCGGACCAACGCCGACACGCCCGATGACGCCGCCAAGGCCAAGTCGTTCGGCGCCGAAGGCATCGGCCTGTTCCGCACCGAGCACATGTTCTATGGCAAGAACAGCGACCAGCCGCTCTTCTTCCTCCGCAAGATGATCATGTCCAAGAGCGTTGAAGAGCGCAAGAACGCCCTCAACGAGCTGTTCCCGACTATCAAGCGCGACATCAAGGCGACGCTGGCCGCGATGGACGGCATGCCAGTGGTGATCCGCCTGCTCGACCCGCCGCTGCACGAGTTTGTGCCGCATGATGAGGCCAAGCAGCGCGATCTGGCCAACAGCCTGGGCGTCAACATGAACGAGCTGGCCAAGCGTGCCGAGAACCTGCACGAGACCAACCCGATGATGGGTCACCGCGGCGTACGCCTCGGCGTGACCTATCCGGAGGTGACCGAGACGCAGGTGCGTGCCGTCTATGAGGCCGCTGCCGAACTGACCAAGGAAGGCAAGAAGCCCTATCCCGAGATCATGATCCCGGTGGTCTGCGACGTAAATGAAATCACTAACCAAAAGAAGATCGTCGATCGCGTGTATAAGGAAACGTGCGCAAAGTTCGGTCTCAAGAAGATCAAGACCCTCACCGGCACGATGATCGAGATTCCGCGTGCGGCGCTGTTGGCCGGCCAGATCGCCCAGGAGACGGCGTTCTTCAGCTTCGGCACCAACGACCTGACGCAGATGACGTTCGGCTTCAGCCGGGATGACATCGGCGGCTTTGTGCCGGACTATATCGAAGACGGCATTCTGTCCGGTGACCCCTTCCAGAGCATCGACCAGGACGCCGTGGGCGAACTGATCCAGATCGCCATCGAGCGCGGCCGCGCCGCCAACCCCGGTTTGGAGATCGGCATCTGCGGCGAACACGGCGGCGAACCGGCCAGCGTGGCGTTCTGCCATAAGGTCGGCATGGACTACGTGAGCTGCTCGCCGTTCCGCGTGCCGATCGCAAGGCTTGCCGCCGCACAAGCTGCCGTTAAAGCCGGCTGCCCCAAAGGCAAAAAAGGCAAGAAGTAATTGAGATTGGATAGGGGTCCCGATGTATCGGGATGTCTGCCCTTTTTAATCATCGTAGGGGCGGGCCTCTGAACCCGCCCTTTTGTTTTGATGACTCCCAAGGCCCGTCGGTTCACCCCGGCGGGCCTTTTTCATTGATTGTTGATGACTCAGGATTGTATAATCCGATTATGATAAGACCTCTCAACACATCAGGAGCATCATTTAAAGCAGTTTTGTTGTGTGCTGTTTTGGTGATTACAGGGTTTTTGTTCTTTGAATTTCCCTTTGTCCACCCTCATCGTGAGTACACATTCGAACTGTATGCCTACGGAAATGGGACGGTGGCGTTGATCTTTGTAGCAGCACTGAAATTGGGCAGCAATAAACGATTTCACCTTGTGAATCTACTTGCATTGATTAGCCTAATAGTCGCAATGGGTTTCCTTTTACTTCAGTTGTTTTTAGATAAGCATCATCTCGACACGCACATTGGGGGCGCGATTGTGCTTACCGCGGCTTTGGCTTGCGGGATCCTCTCCGCTTTATTTGCCTTGATGGGTTTGTTTGTGCGAAAGTCCCTGCATAACATTCTGCTCTCAATGGGCGTTATCCTTCTATTAACCGCTAACCTTGTGCTTCCTGAATTTACTAAACCTTACGGTTACAAAGGGCATCTCTGTCGTGCTTATTTGAATTATATGTTAACAGCTTTCCAATTTTATAGGGAGGATACGGGTAGATTGCCTGATTCCGCGAAGTGGTGTGATATTGTCGTGCAGGAACTGGATCTCAGCCGAAAACAAATGTGCTGCCCTTTTGTAAAGAGTGACTTATGCACTTATGCAATCAATGAGAACATTCCCGCCGATGCCAATGAACTGCCGGCCGATATGGTCGTGCTGTTTGAAAGCGCGCCCGGGTGGAATCAGGCAGGGGGGCCGGAGGATGTAGTCACAGACCGCCATAGCAAGGATGATTCCGGCGCTAACATCGCCTTCGCCGATGGCCGCGTCGAATTTGTGAAAGCTCAAGACATTCCCAAACTCAAGTGGACCCTCGAACCGCGGGAGAAGCAATAACTTAAGGGTGTAACAAAAAAAAGTGGCGCCAGACTTGCGGATAGGATATAACCGTTTTCAAATACTCATTTTTGAAAGGGATTATATTATGCAAAGCGACAGCGAATGGATTGAAGACGCCGTAAAAAGATTCCGGCAAGGCTG
>JAJFTK010000138.1 GCA_021372945.1 Planctomycetaceae bacterium
CAGCCTTGCCGGAATCTTTTTACGGCCTCTTCAATCCATTCACTGTCGCTTTGCATAATATAATCCCTTTCAAAAATGAGTATTTGAAAACGGTTATATCCTATCCGCAAGTCTGGCGCCACTTTTTTTTGTTACACCCCGGAAGTCGCCTTCTTTACAATCTGTTCAAGCCGTCCAAGCCGAAATGCTAACCGCATCAAACCCGCTGCCTAAACGGACCGTTTGGGCCGAGAGACCATCTCGCTAAGAACGCTGTCCAGCGAATCCCGAGTTTGCGCAAGATCCCTGGTAGTCAACCATTGCAAGTATTGTAAACGTAAGCAGTTACCACAATATTCGTGCATCTCCAACTTTTCTCTTGCAGTGAAATTGAGAAATTATTAGAATATAGCTCACTAGGTCGATGTACTTAGTGATATTTAACAATGGAGAGTAAATATGGACGACCGCATCAATTTGGATGAACTGAGATTCGAGTGCAGGGGGCTGGACGCCCAAGCCCTCTTGCAGAAATTCGCCGTACTTTTCCCCGAGCGCGTTGTTCTGGCCAGCAGCATGGCGGCCGAGGACCAGGTGCTGACGGATATGGTCTGCCGGGCTGCCCCGCAGATCGAGATCTTTACCCTGGACACCGGCCGTCTGCCGCAAGAAACGTACGATGTCATTGAAGAGACCCGCCGACATTACGGCATCGAGATCCGTGTGCTTTTTCCGGATGCCGCTCAAATCGAACAACTGACGGCGCAGGGGCCCAACCTGTTCCGCAACGGCATTGAGCAGCGCAAACAATGCTGCAACGTGCGCAAAGTGCAGCCGCTCAGGCGGGCGCTGGCTAATATGGACGCATGGGTCTGCGGACTGCGGCGCGAGCAGTCGCCGACGCGCGAACAGATAGACATCGTTCAGTGGGACCGGCAGTTTGACCTGATCAAACTGTCGCCTTTGGCGGATTGGACCACCGAGCAGGTATGGAACTACATTCGCCTGCATCGGGTTCCTTACAATGCCCTGCATGACCGCGGCTACAGCAGCATCAGCTGCGCACCGTGCACGCGAGCGATCGGCGCCGGCGAGGACCTTCGCGCTGGGCGATGGTGGTGGGAAATGCCGGAACATAAGGAATGCGGCCTCCATTTCAACGAGGATTCCGCGATGGCGGAGGGAGCGGCCCGTGGATAAACGCATCGAAACGCGGCCATTGCCGGGCATCCATAGTGTCGAGGCGCGGCGTTGAACAATATACATCCTTCAGATTGGACTATCGGCGGAAAACTGTGGGGCACGTACCCGCAATTGCAGGAGGGATTCTTTATGCAGCGGATACCGACGCACGGCGGACGCATCAGCGCCGAGCACCTTTCGAAGCTCGCTGAGCTGGCCGACCGCTACACCGCCGGGACGCCGCTGCATCTGACGACGCGGCAAAGCATTGAACTGCATAATGTGCCGGACGCGAACTGCGGCAAGCTGCTCCAGGAACTCCATGCCACGGGTCTGTCGACATTCGGGGCCGGCGGCGATAACGTTCGCGCGATTACCGTATGTCCGTGCTGCTCGACGAACCCTGAGGCCTTTGATATCGAACCGCTCGCGGCGGCTGTAACGGAGATGATGGCGTGCAATCGGCCGCAGTATCATCTGCCGCGCAAGTTCAAGATCAGTTTCCACGGATGCTCGCGGCCCGAATCCAAGCCTTTCCTCAACGACTTGGCCTTCGGGGCCGTCAGCGAGACGGCGGTTCGCGTGATCGGGGCCGGCTCGATGGGACCGATGCCGCAGCCCGGAATCGTGCTCTATGAGGAGCTGGCCATTGCCGGCGGCCCTGGAACTGTTTTAAAAACATGGCAATCGGCAAAACCGGCGCCAGGCGCGATTGCGTCATATCCGCCAACGGATCGGAGATGAGGCCTTTCGCGTTCTGCTGCAGGATCATCTTCAGCAGCAAAAAGGCACGACGCAGCCGCTGGATTTGACACTCGGCAAAGGGGACGGACAATGGCACAGGGTCACGCTTCAGACCATCGGCGGGGAATTATCGACTCAAGCGGCAAAGCGCATCGCGGAAACGGCCGAGGCGGCAAATGCGCAAATACGCATCGATCTCCATCACGGCCTGCTGCTCTATTCAAGAAAGCCGCTGCAGCTTCCACAGCAATTACAGGAATTCGTTAACCGGCCGCGTATTGTCGCGTGTCCGGGCAACCGCACGTGCAGGAACGGGCTGGTCGATTGCCTTCAGGCGGCGGCACGGCTTTCAGCCGCGCTGAAAGACGATGCCAACCTGGAGAATAAGACCATCGCCATTTCGGGCTGCCCGAACCATTGCGCGCACAGCCCCGTCGCCGATATCGGCCTGGCAGGCCGCTTGAAGACAATCGACGGTCAGAGGCAGGAAGCCTTTCAGGTACTGCTTGGGGGCGACAACGGGCGCTCGGCGAAACTCGGCGAGCCGATGGAGACCGTGCTGGCCGCCGAACTTTGCTGTAAGGTAAGTGAAATCTTGGTGCAATTTAGGTAAAATCCTTAACCGGACCATGCAGGTTTTAAATGTGAACTCGTATTACAATAGACGGGTATATTAGTATACTGTTTACGAGGGTCATAATGGACAAGGGTACGTATTTGAGAATCTGCGCAGTGTTTTTCATCCTGGTGATTGCCGGCTGCACAAAGTCTTCCTATCACGCCGCTGAGCCGGAGCCAACCAGTGATTTCCATCAAGCTCCGCAACCCCGGCAGTCCATTGTTGACAGCAATGAACTGCCCGACTTGACTTCATCGAGCACGCTTGAAGATTACCTGGAATATGCTTCATTGAACAATGCCGCCCTGGAGGCGGCCTATCATCGATGGCAGGCGGCGATTGAACAGATCCCGCAAGCCAAAGCACTGCCGGATCCGGAAGTCTCTTTCGGCCAGTACGTGCGGCAGTCTGACATGCAGATGGAAAGCATGGTCGAAGTCATGCAGGAGTTTCCATGGCCGGGCACGCTGGATGCACGATCCAGGGCCGCTTATGCTCAAGCTCAGGCCATGGCTCACAGCCTTGAATCGGTCCGGCTGGATCTGTATCAAAAGACAAAGAAGGAGTTTTATGAGTTCCTGTATTTGCAGGACGCCATCGCGATCGCCGAAGAGAATCTTGAATTGATCCGTCACTTCGAGCAGGTCGCCATGACCAAGTACATCACCGCTGCCGGCACGCACCCGGATATCATCCGGGCACAGATCGAACTGGCCAATCTCGATTTGGTGCTGGTCAATCTTCGTCAGCTCGTCAAGCCGCAGACCGCCCGGCTCAACGCGCTGCTTGATCGCCCTGCCGACGCCCCGCTGCCGTGGCCGCAAAAGCCATCGTATGCATTGGTCGCCGCTGACAGCGAGACATTGACCCAACTGCTGAAAGAGAAAAATCCTCAGCTTGCGCAGATGGGCTCGATGATCGAGGCGGCCCGGCAGGAACTGAAACTAGCCACGCTGCGGCGCTATCCGAATGTCGGCGTCGGGGTCGAATGGACGGATTTCGAAAGAAGCGGAGGCATGAGCGGGCGCGACTCGATAATGGTGCTGTTCAAAATGAATCTGCCGATCTGGACGGACAGCTATCGCGCCGCCGAGCGTCAAGCGCAAGCCAACGTCAGGGCCGCCGCCCGCGAAAGAAAGCAGACCGAGAATCAGCTTGCCGCCGATGTTGCCCAGGCGCTTTACGCACTGGAGGAAAGTCAACGAAAGATTCAGCTCTACGAGGGCGTGATCCCCAAGACCGAGCAGCTTGTCAATGCGTCAGAGACGGCGTATCGCGGCGATACGGTGGATTTTCTATCGCTGATCGACGCGCAGCGGATGCTGCTGGAGTACCACCTGCAGTACCGCCGGGCGCAGGCGGATTACCAGCAGCGGCTTGCCGAACTGGAGGCCCTGGTCGGCGCGCAGCTTTAACGCAATCGATAAGTTCTTTTGACAGGATTTACAGGATTAAACAGGATTTTTAAATTTAACAAACGAAGCAAACGGAAGCTGAAGATTACGGAAGTGATTTGCCCGAAATCATGAATGGCCTGGAAGAAGACAACCAGAGCCGAAGGCTCGCAGGTAATTTAGCAGGAGGCGTGAATGGCGCCAAAAAAGCAAACCAGAGCCGAAGGCTCGAATGACATGAGAGAGAACGAGAGCCGAAGGCTCGAATGACATGAGAAAGAACCAGAGCCGAAGGCTCGAAAGTAATTTAGCCGGAGGCGTGAGCCTCCGGAAGACTAACTATAACAAATGATTTCAGCCCCGAAAGGGGCGAAAGACCAAGGATCAACAAATGAACGATTCAAAACCTCATGCACGAAAGCGCAGCTTGAAACTGGCCCTGATCTTCGCGGCCGGCGTGCTTACCGGAATTCTTATCTATGCGATGATCCGGCCCGCTCAAGCAGCCCCAAACATGACGGACGAAATCGCCGCCGACAAGCAAGAGGTCTGGACCTGTTCCATGCACCCGCAGATCCGCCAGCCCAAGCCGGGCAAGTGTCCGATCTGCTTTATGGACCTGATCCCGGTGGCTTCCAGCAAGAGCGAACTGGGGCCGCGGCAGGTCGAATACTCGGCCCAGGCGCTCAAGCTGATGGAACTGGAGACCACGCCCGTACAGCGTAAGGTGGTCGAGGCCGAGATCCGTCTTGTGGGCAAGGTCAGCTACGACCAGACGCGTGTGAAAACGATCGCCGCGCGTGTGCCCGGCCGGATCGACCAACTGCAGGTCAATTTCACGGGCGTCAAGATCGAACAAGGCCAGCCGATGGCCGAGTTGTATAGCCCTGAACTCTTGAGCGCGCAGGCCGAATTGCTGCAAGCGGTCAAAGCCGGTTCCGACGCAGGAGGCGACACGCTGATGCAGCGCACGCTGGCCGGCACCGCCGAGGCGTCGCGCGAAAAACTGCGGCTGCTGGGGCTTAGCCCAAAGCAAATCCAGCAGATTGAAACATCGGGCAAGGTGAGCGAACACATCATCATTGAAGCGCCCATCGGCGGCGTGGTGATTGCAAAAGACGTGAACGAAGGCCAGTATCTTCAGACCGGCCAGGGCCTTTTCACCATCGCCGACCTGTCGAGCGTCTGGGTGATGCTGGATGCGTACGAAGCGGACCTGCCGCACGTGAACATGGGGCAAAAAGTCGAGTTTACCAGTCCCGCGTATCCGGGCGAAGTGTTCCATGGAAGCGTCAGCTTTATCGATCCGGTTGTGAATCCTCAAACCCGAACCGTGGGCCTGCGCGTACAGGCCGACAACCCGAACGGCCTGCTCAAACCCGAGATGTTTGTCCGTGCGATCGTGCGTCATCCGATAGGCAATGACTCAAACCAGAACGCCCCGCTCGTGATCCCGGCGACGGCGCCGCTGCTCACGGGCAAGCGGGCGGTGGTGTATGTGAAGGTGCCGCATACTGAAAAACCCACGTTCGAAGGACGCCAAGTAGTGCTGGGCCCCCAAGCTGGCGAGTACTACGTGATCGAGCAGGGTTTGTCCGAGGGCGACCAGGTCGTGACCAAGGGGGCGTTCAAGATCGACGCCGATCTGCAGATCCAGGCCAAGCCCAGCATGATGAATCCCGAAGGCGGCGCAGCGCCGGCCGTTCATGAGCATGGCGGCTCTCAACCGATGCCCGCCATGCCGGGTATGCCGGGCATGTAATGAAAACAAAAACTTGCACCATGGAAAGGAACTGAACATGAAGATCTCATTGCTGATCACCATTGCGGCGTTAGCCGCCATATTTTTGTTGGGCGGCTGTAAAGACAAAACCGCACCTGCACCGCAGTCCAGTGCAGCTAACCAAATCTCGGATGTCACTGCCGACGCATCGGTTGCGGCCGAAACCGAACAGACAGCCTGTCCCGTGATGGGCGGCGCCATCAACAAAGAAATCTTCACGGAGTACCAGGGCAAGAAAGTGTACTTCTGCTGCCCTGCATGCAAGCCGGAGTTTGAAAAGGATCCCGAAAAATATCTCTCCAAGCTTCCGCAGTTTAAAAAATGAAAGGCTGCGGGGTGTTCTCGGATGACGTGCCGCCTGAATCTTACGATTTGGAAATCGAAAATTGAAAATTGAAAATGAACTATACGAACTGACGCCGGAGCAGCGGTCCTGGGTGGGCCGCGTGCTGGGCTTCTGCATTTACAATAAGTTGGTGGTCGCCCTGGTCACGCTTTTCGTGATCGGCTGGGGAATCTACTCGGCCCCGTTCGATTGGGAGATCTTTGGCTTTGAGCGCAGCCCCGTTGCAGTCGATGCCATCCCCGACATCGGCGAAAACCAGCAGATCGTCTTTACCGACTGGCCCGGACGCAGCCCGCAGGACATCGAAAACCAGGTCACCTACCCGCTGACCACCGCCCTGCTGGGCATCCCCGACATCAAGGTCATTCGCAGCAGCTCGATGTTCGGCTTCTCCTCCATTTATATTATCTTTGAGGATTTCTCCCCGTTCCAGCGGCTGATCCACGGCAAGAACTTTTACTGGACGCGAAGCCGCGTGCTGGAAAAGCTCAACAGCCTTCCGCCGGGAACGCTGCCGCAGGGCGTCGTGCCCATGCTGGGACCCGATGCGACGGCGCTGGGGCAGATCTTCTGGTACACGCTGGAAGGCCGCGACAAGAACGGCAACGCCGCGGGCGGATGGGATCTGGAGGAACTGCGCACCATCGAGGACTGGCAGGTTCGCCAGCGGCTTCGTTCCGCCGGCGGCGTCAGCGAAGTGGCTTCCATCGGCGGCTTCGTCCGCGAATACCAGGTGGATGTTGACCCCGACGCGATGCGGGCCTTCAACGTCAGTATCGATGAGGTGTTCGCCGCGGTGCAGCAATCCAACATGGAAGTCGGCGCTCAGACGATCGAGATCAACCGGGTCGAATACCTGATCCGCGGCCTTGGATTCATCAAGTCGGTCGAGGATATCGAACAGGCGGTCATCAAGTCTGTGGATAACGTGCCGGTGCTTGTCAAGAATGTCGCGCATGTCAGTTGGGGCCCGCAGGTGCGGCTGGGCGCGCTGGATAAGGCCGGCGCCCCGGCGGTCGGCGGCGTGGTCGTCGCGCGGTATGGGTCCAATCCGCTGGACGTGATCAAAAACGTCAAACAGAAGATCGAAGAGATAACGCCCGGCCTGCCCTCCAAGACGCTGGCCGATGGAACCGTATCCAAGATCGAAATCGTGCCCTTCTACGATCGCACCGGGCTCATTTACGAAACGCTGGGAACCCTCAACGATGCCCTCTACCAGGAAATGCTGGTCACGGTGATCGTCATCATCATTGTGGTCCGGCACCTGCGAAGCTCGATCCTGATCAGTTCGGTCATGCCGCTGGCGGTGCTGTTTACCTTTATCACGATGAAGCTGGCCAACGTCGATGCCAACATCGTATCGCTCTCCGGCATTGCCATCGCGGTCGGCACCATCGTTGACATGGGTATTGTGATCTGCGAAAACATCCTCAAGCATTTGGACGAGGACCCGCCCGAGATGCCGCGCGCCATGGTCATTCACCGCGCCGCCTCCGAGGTCGGCAGCAGCGTGCTGGCGGCCTGCGCCTCGACGATCATCAGCTTCCTGCCGATCTTCGCTATGAGCGGAGCGGAAGGCAAGCTGTTTAAACCGCTGGCCTTCACCAAAACCTTCGCGCTGGCGGCCAGCATCATTATCGCGCTGACCATTATCCCTTCGGCCGCGCATCTGCTGTTTTTCCCGCGCGGCGCCAAAACGGCATGGGCTCGCCGGCTGCTGTATCTCATACTGGCGCTGCTCGGCCTTTACGTCGCCGTAAGGTTCAGTTGGCTCGCAGGTCTGGCCATTGTCGCTTTTGCGCTCTATTACCTGGTCAAAGCCAAACTGCCGTCGCGTTGGGTTGAAAGGGCGCCGTGGGTTGCCAATATCGTGGTCTTAATCCTTGTCGCGGTCCTGTTGACGGCCAACTGGCATCCGCTCGGCGTGGCCAAGGGACTCTTGCTGAATTTGCTGTTTGTGGTCCTCGTCATCGGCGGCCTGATGACGCTGATCCTTTTGTTCCAGCATTTCTACGAACGCATCCTGGGCTGGTGTCTGGAGCATAAGCTGCTCTTCTTGTCGATGCCGGCGGCGCTGCTGGTGCTTGGCGCTTTTATCTGGTTCGGTTTTGACCGCCTGTTCGGATTTGTGCTGCGAGCCTTCAAGAGCAACGTCGTCTGGTCCGCCGCCGCGCACACGTTCCCCGGGCTGGGCCGCGAGTTCATGCCGCCGCTGGACGAAGGCTCGTTTCTGCTGATGCCCACTACGATGGCGCACGCCTCCATCGGCGAGGCCCTCGACATCGTGCAGAAGCAGGATGCAGCCATCAGCAGCATCCCCGAAATCGAACTGGCCGTCGGCAAGATAGGCCGCACCGAATCGGCGCTGGACCCGGCGCCCGTGGGCATGATCGAGACGATCATTCAATACAAAAGCGAATACATCATCGACGAAGACGGCCGCCGGATCACGTTTAAGTACGATAAGAAGAAAAATGAATTCGTGCGCGACTCTGCCGGCAGTCTGATCCGCGACCCTGATGGCCGACCCTACCGCCAATGGCGCAACCACATCCGCACCCCCGACGACATCTGGGAAGAGATCATCGCCGCCGCACAAATGCCCGGCACGACGTCCGCGCCCAAATTGCAGCCCATCGCCGCGCGGCTGGTCATGCTGCAAAGCGGCATGCGCGCCCCCATGGGCATTAAGGTCAAGGGACCGGACCTGCAAACGATCGAGAAGGTCGGTCTCGAACTGGAGAAGATGTTAAAGCAAACGCCCGGCGTGGAACCGGCCACCGTGATCGCCGACCGCATCATCGGCAAGCCCTATCTCGAGATCGTGCCGGATCGCGCAGCGCTGGCCCGCTACGGCCTGTCCATCGAAGCATTCCAAAACACGCTCGAGATCGCCGTCGGCGGCATCCAGGCGACCACAACGGTCGAGGGCCGCTACCGCTTCCCCGTGCGCGTTCGCTATATGCGGGAATTGCGAGGCCGAATCGAATCGCTGGAAAGGATCCTTGTCGCCGGCACCGATGGGGCCCAGGTGCCCTTGCTTCAGGTGGCCTCCATCCAGTACATCCGCGGTCCCGAAGTCATCAAGAGCGAAGATACCGCCCTGGTCGGCTATGTCTTATTCGACAAAAAAGAAGACTTCGCCGAAGTCGATGTCGTCGAGAACGCCAACCGCATGATCAGCCAGCAAGAGGCCGAAGGTGCATTTGTCCGTCCGGCGGGCGTCGATATCACCTTTGCGGGAACCTATGAAAACCAGATCCGCGCCTCGAAAACCCTGATGGTCCTGGTCCCGATCTCTCTATTCAGCATCTTCCTTGTCCTTTATTTTCAATTCAGGGCCGTTTCCACAACGCTCATGGTCTTTGTCGGCGTCCTGGTCTCATGGTCCGGGGCCTTCCTGCTGATCTGGCTTTACGCGCAGCCGTGGTTTATGAATTTCTCGATGTTTGGAGTCGGGATGCGTGAACTCTTCCAGATCCATCCGATCAATCTAAGCGTGGCGGTTTGGGTCGGCTTCCTGGCTTTGTTCGGTATCAGCGACGACGATGGCGTGTTGATGGCCACCTACCTGGACCAGTCATTTGGCGCCAAGCAGCCCCAAACCATCGATGAAATCCGCCGTGCAACGTTGTTTGGAGGCCAGCGCCGCGTCAGGGCCGCCCTGATGACTACGGCAACCACTATCCTGGCCCTCATTCCCATCTTCACCTCCATCGGCCGCGGTTCCGATATCATGGTGCCCATGGCGATTCCCTCTTTCGGCGGAATGACCATCCAGATCATGACGATGCTGATAGTCCCGGTCCTCTATTCGTCGCTTCAGGAACGCAGACTTCGCAAAAACACCGGAAAAGCCAGTTAACACGAAATCAATTATCTCACAACTCACGACTAAAAAACTCTCCCCCTGACAAGGGGGAGTCCGGCGAAGCCGGGAGGGGGTATCCTCTCGGTACCGCCGGCTTCCAGCCGGCATTCTTCATTCTTGTGTTCCTGGGTTCTTGTGTTCCTGGGTTCTTGTGTTCTTGTATCAATCCTATCCGTCCTATCCGTCCATGACTGTTCACTGATTACTGATTACTGCTGACTGTTTCTCTGTTACCCGCCTGTCGCGTCGTAGCCATAGCGAAGACGGATCCGTGCCAGTCCGTGAATGTCCGTGTAAGCCCGTGTTTTTTTTGCAATTTGAAATTTGAAGTTGAAAATTGAAATTTGAAAATTGGAAATTGGAAATACGAAATCTCCTCGTCCAACCCGTCCGACGACTGTTCACTGCTGACTGATGACTGTTGACTGGTGACTGCCAACAGCGTCCTATTCGTCCTATCTGCCCTATGATTCAAAGCCTCCGCAGGAGGCGATATGTTGTAGCCTCGGGCGTACCTGTCGGGTCGCAACGTAGCAAAGACCGCAGCCCGTGGACTGAAATCACACACGCGCACACTCTCTCTCTTAGACTCCTGCCCTTGACAAGGGGAGGTGGCCGCGCAGCGGACGGAGAGGTATTCCTTCAGCCGCCGGCAGGATCAATAAAAGCACAATCTTCCTCTTCATTGCCATTCTCCTTTAACCCGTTCTCTTGCCCGCAACCCCGCATTTTTTACTACTGCCGCCCGCCTCATCAACGTTGATTCCCTATAGACTTGTCTCTCGTTCCATTGTTCCTTCAGTTCCGTTTGATGGAAAGGGCCTTGGGTCAAAAGTTTTTTCTAAACGCAGAATCCAAAAGAAACTGACAAAAAATAGAATGGCAAGAACCAAATAGTAGATTGCATGAAACAGAAATCTTGCCTTTTGTCCCTCTAGTTCCCTGAAAGGGCGCTGTTCTTCAACTTTTTTCCATAATGTTTCTAAGTGAGCGTTCTTTTCCTCTTGACTTCTTAAGATTCCTCTTACGTGTTCATATTGAGCGCGTTTTTCCTCGTCGCTAATGTCGTAGTGTGCCCAACCTTGTGCAAACAACAGGTTGTCTCCAAAATAAACGGCCGGATGGGTCACATAAAGATATTTCTCCCCAAATACTTCATCAAGACTGAGATCGGCTTTTGACTCAAGTGTTAATTGCGTCTTTCTGTCACTTAGCGTCCAAACAAACGTATACTTGGAACCCGAGGGTCGAGGCTCCGTTTCTGAGTTCTTAAAGATAGTCTCAAGCTGCACACTCATAAGTTTCTCATCGGCCTGAGATACCTTGAAATAAGCATAAATGGAAAAAAACAATAATAGCCCTCCACCCGCAAGTAATAAACTTCTGAAAAGAAGAATCAGGTTATGAGCTTTGACACGCCTTGCAAAACGTTCATTGCGTACGTCCTCTTCCTTCGTGAATGTACAAAGATCTCTAGCTACGAAAATCAGCAACACAAGTGTTATCGATATAATGAAGCCATATGTCAACATATCAGAATAAGCAAATAAAGAGTTGTCCAGAGAGGGATACGCCCCGAGTTTGCTTAGAATGGACCCAAAGACTATAAACGGTCTGAACTGAAGACTTCCCAGATATAAGCCGGATAATAATACCCACAGAATTAAAGTCCAAAGGGACCCGCGCACAGACAAACCATGTTTGAGAGAACTTGCCTCCGATTCAATGCAAAGAAACCTGCTTCTGAAAAGAAGACAAAATAAAAGAACCGTCGGGATTAAAATAGCCGCGAATGGATAAATGTACTCTGTAGCAAAAACAGAATATCGATTTTCTTCAAGAAACGCTCGCTGCTCCTCAAGATCAAGTTTACGGGCACATTCATTAGCCATGGAACTGACGAGGTCTGAAGAGAAGCGCCTTTTACCCGTCTTTATATCATCTATACGTTTAAATAGAACCTGACATGCTTGAGATGCTGACAAATTGCGAAACTCCTCCGTTTCATCAGGTGTCGGCGCAAAATCTGACGAAATAAGAGAGTTAGGAATTCCGACAGACTCAAGTTGCTCCTGATTTGAAATGGTCTGTAGCTTTTCAAGGGTACTGATTAATTCCTTGTTTGGATTGTCTGACTCCATTCGGTGTAATTGATAAGAGGCAATTTTACGGAATGCGATAAGCAAACTATTCACGATAACCAGATAAGCCAAAATGAGCACCCATATACGACTAATACAAATTTTTTGTTGAGCAGACATACTGTGGTTCTTTCGTTTAGATTTATTCTGTTTTCTGTATTGCTCTTACTCGTTGAAAAACCAAGGGCGGAGAAAAAGAATCGGATAAACTTTCGAGTAGAATTAAAGGGGTCAGGGTCGGACACCTTTTCTGCTCCGGCATTGTATGGCTTGCGGCTTCTTCGGCAATACTCTTCCGCATTTTGTCTTTTCCCCTTACCTTTTATCGCCTTGTCAAGAACCCGCCCCAATTCTACCCCTTTTCACAACCA
This sequence comes from Planctomycetaceae bacterium, assembly GCA_021372945.1. Lineage (GTDB taxonomy): Bacteria > Planctomycetota > Phycisphaerae > Sedimentisphaerales > Anaerohalosphaeraceae > 4572-13. Next base: position 12,434 of record JAJFTK010000138.1, read on the forward strand.
AATCAATCTCCAATTTACAGCCAAATTCAAGATGCCCGCATGCCTGCAGAATTCTGTGCTTTCCTCCTTTATTCGTGTTAATCCCATTTTAAAAAATCCGTGTAGTTTTTGATGGGAGCGCCACGCTCTTTTGAGCGGCTGAAAGGCTAGCGCAGATGCTCGCATCGAGCACTTGCCTCCGGCCGTGAGCAGTAAGGAACACAGTTCCGCCAATTTCCTCCGTGTAATCCGTGTCCAAAAATCCCGTCAATCCTGCCTGCCCGCCATAGCCTTGGCGACGGCGGGTTAATCCTGTCAAAAAACACCTTCGTGCTCTTCGCGGCTTCGTGGTGGATCGTCCTCTCTCACTAACTCTGTGTTAATCTGTGTGAGTTTCGGCATTGGAGCGATTAGCTCTCTCCGGCAGGTTGGAGGTCTGCACAGAAGTTCGCTTCGAGCAAGGACTCCTGCCTGTCCGGGAGCACCGGTCAAAGCCGGTGGCCGAAACGTTTCTGTGTAATCTGTGGACAGACTCCCGTCAATCCTGCCTGCCCGCCATAGCCTTGGCGACGGCGGGTCAATCCTGCCAAAAACCAATCCGCGTTAATCTCTTCGAAAAGTGAAATCTGTGTAGAAATCGCCCCGGCCAAAGGACGGCAGGGCAAATCGGGGTTGACAAGCGCACAAACTTGTTGGGAGCATTGGCAGCCTGATTGCCACTGTAAGGAGCGCCGACGCTCCGGCGATTTCATCCGTGTAATCTGTGGACAAACTCCTGTAAATCCTGCCTGCCCGCCATAGCCTTGGCGACGGCGGGTTAATCCTGTCAAAAAAACAAGTCTGTGAAATCAGCGAAATCAGCGTTTACACCCTCTGAGTTCTCCGTGTCCTCTGTGGCAAGAAACTTTTTCAGATTTTTCCGGGTTTTTATTCACAAAATACTAAACCACGTACATTATATTATAGGCAGATAAATAGGGGCGGAAAGGAGGAGCACGTGAGCGAAGCAAATTTCAATGTGCCATTTTCAATTGTCCATTTATTCTTGTGTTCCTGGGTTCTTGAGTTCCTGCGTTCTTTCCTTAGCAATCTGCAATCTACAATTTACAATCAAACGGCTGCCCCTGTGTTTCGCACCCTGTCCGGCGAAGACGGATTCCTGTTTCTGTCGCCTGTTTTCTGTCTTCTGTTTTCAGCCAGCCGGCTCAAAGTGGGTCAAAACTTGGCCAAATGGGCATTCGTTTGGGTCTTTTCGGGAGCAAATCGGTACCTGTTTGGGCACTATTTGGCCCGTTTGGGCGCAGTATTTTTACCTAAAAGCCGCATTATCAGCCCAAAAATGCAATTTCAGCGGAATTTTCAACACATCCACCAACTTTTTTCGGAGTTGCGCCTAAAATGCTGAAAGAATCCGGCTTTTGGGGCTAAATAATAAATGAGAGAGTGACGGAAAGTAAGGTATGTGCATACCGTTTTTTCGATTTTCCTCCATTCTCAGGTTCGAACCACATTACTATCAAATTGGAAAGGGAAGGGAAGATGAAAAGAAATGTATTGAGTTTGGTTGCCATTTTAGCAGTTTTAGGCCTGGTCGGCATCGCCTCGGCCGACATGATCTGGACAGGGGCCGGAGCCGACAACCTGTGGAGCAACCCGGCGAACTGGAACGGCACATCGGGGAACATCATCCTAGGCGCTGGTAATGACGCGGGCGATGACACAGTCGTGATCGATTCCGCAACGAACCTGACGTACAATGCGGAAATGTATGGTCCTGAATGGGGGCTGAATCTTACAATTGATGGCGGCAGCCTGACTGAAATCTTTACCGCAGACCCGTGGAACGGTTTTGTATTCGCCCCCATCGCCGGTGCCGATGCACATTCGGTTGTTAACGTTCAGAACGGCGGCACGTTGCACGTTCAGGAACTCATGCTGGGCAGCAGCTGGTGGTTTAATCTTGCGCCCTATGTGGATCTGAATGTATATGATACCAGCACCGTGGTTGCCAACGGCTGGTGCTGGCTGGGCGGCACCATCAACCTTCATGGTGGAACCGTGGAAATCGGCGGCAACATCAATATGGATGTACAGGTAAACGTAAACGGGGAGCTGCAGGGCCCCAATGGTTATGCCAGGATCGACATCTATGACGGCCAATTGATCATTCACGGCGACGGTACGCGCGACCTCATTGCCGAAACCGCACTGTGGTCAACCAATGGGCAGTTGGTGGCGTTCGGCGGCACGGGAACCTTGCAGTATGATACCACCACGCTTCCCGGCGGGATCATCGTGACGGCAATCCCCGAACCGGCGACGATGCTGCTGCTGGGACTGGGCTCGCTACTGAGCCTCAAACGCAGAAAATAACCCCGGCTTTGGAAGGAGATTGGAGAAATAGCGAACACCCTTGCGGTTCAGGAGGCCGCAAGGGTCTTTAATTCGCGAGCAGCCACGTCTGAGATTGGATTGCCAGATCGAACAGGTTCACGCCGGCATCGCCATTGAGATCCGCGCCGCCGCAGGCGGGCCGATCGATGCAATCCATCGTCAGCCATTGAGACGCAAGCCCCAGCAGGTCCTGTGTGCCGCGCACGCCGGAATAGAGGTTCGCCACGTCGATGTTCATCGCGGCCGTATCCGACAAACTCCCGGCATCCGTCGCGCGAACGGCAAAAACATTACCGCCGACGTCCGCGTCTCCAGGCACTCCTGAAAGCGTGCCGTCCGCCGCGACCGTCAGCCAATCAGGACCGGCATCTTTGCTGAATGTGATGGTCGCAGCGCCGTCCAGGTCAGACGCATAGACCGCAAGCGGCTGACCCGCATACGGCCGCGACTCGACCGCGAGTACGTTGTTGATCGGATCACTATTAAATACCGGCGCATGATTCGCCGCGCCCGCGGCCAGCACTGCGATCTTATCGGCAGTCAATGCGCAATTGTAAATTCGGAAATCATCGATGCGTCCATCGAACAGGGGGTCCGCGCCGAACTGGCTGTCGCCGATGTAATTGACCGCCGGACTAAAATCGATAGGACGAATGGTAACATTGGGGTTGGCCGCTCTTAATGTGCCGTTAACGTATAACCGCGCGGTCGATTGCCCCAGCGTAACAGCCACATGCACCCATACGCCCGTGGATAGCTGCGTGGTTTCTGCGATTTGTTCGCTGCCGCCGTTCTTGATGGCAAAGCGCAAGGTATTGCCGCCTGAACAGGGAGTAAGAAAAAGATACTGATTCGTATTATTGCCAAAATCGAAGATCCGCTGCCACTGGCCGCCGCCATCCCAGTAAACCCAGGCCGCTATCGTAATCGCTTCATAGTTGCCAGCGCCCGCCGGGAGTGTTATGTAATCATCGACCGCATCCAATTCGACAGCTTGCCCGATTTTACCGATGGCGTAAACGGAAGCGCCCGTCGACGCCGCATGATAATTATAACCGGAACTATCACCGGTGTTGTTTTCAAACTCATACCTGGCAACCAGATCGGGTCTGGCCGTTTGCGTGCTAATAACTGCCTCGTTAGAATTGGCGCTTTGACCCATGCTATTCAATGCGCTGACCACATAACGATAAGTGGTGTCGGCCTCAAGTCCCGCATCATTGAAATTTGTGAAATTGCCGCACGCAATGATCGTATAGGGGCCGCCGCTTGCGACCGCGCGTTTAACGTAGTAATCGGTTGCGCCTGCGGGACTGCTCCACTCCAGGTGACCTGTAAACCCGTTAAAGAGCGATGCACTATTGAGGGTTGGCGCTGCCGGCGCACTGAGACCGCTGACATTGCCGAAGAACTGGATTTCCGCGGCATTTCCATAGCCGCCGGAAGGAGACAGGTAGCGCACATAGCGGAATAAATTCGTATTGCTGATGGTTTGGAAGGTCAGTACACCATCGGCCGGCGCGGCGCTGATCGCCAGCAGGTCCGTTACGCCACTGCTGAAGTCGGCCGTATTGGAGCCTTGGAACTTACCGCCGACCATGCGGCCTGCGAAATTTTTGCGCGGGCAGTACCTGACGCCTGTAATCACGGCGGCCGCACCGGGTCCGAGGTCCATCCCTGCCCAGGAAACGCTGTCGGGCCCATCGAAGAAGTTCTTCAGCGATCCATCGAAAACGCAATCCCTCGACGCGCCGGCGCTGTTCCACGAGCCGTCCGTTCCGATGACCGTGCCATGCAGCTGGCGGTCAGCCGTGGCAGAGCCTTCGGCGCTGTTGGCGCTTTCGCCGTCGGGGTTGTTGGCGGAAACGATATAGTAATAAGTTGTGCCTGCCGTCAGGCCTGAGTCGATGTAAGAATTGCCTTTGGTTACCGCGATGGTACTGTAAGGCCCGCCGGAAGCGGCGGAGCGCTTCACGTTATAGCTGTTCGCATAGGCCGAGCCCGACCATGAAAGCGTGACCTGCCTTCCTTCAATGTACGCTAATGGCGCCGACGGCAATGCTCCCGCAGCAATGGGCTCCAGCGTGTGCGTTAGTGTTGTAAAACCCAGTGAATCGTAGCCGCCGCTGGTCGAGCCGTAGTTGCCGCCGCCGCCTTCGGGCCGGACCAATTTGGCGAATTGCTGTGTATATGCCGCCGCCATGCCCATTCGGTTGACATAATGATTATAAAGCATTTCCCAGCCGGGCCGGATATTGCCGCGGCCGGCGGACGAAATGACCGGTTGGACCGTGTATTCGCAATTGACATAGATCACGTAGGGAACGTCGTTGGAAAGATTGTACTTGGTCACGTATTCGCAGCCGGCTAAAAAACGATTGTTGGCGTATCCATACAAGTCGATGCCCTGGTTCCAGGCGATCTCGCAGATCGGCCCCATGAGTGACATACCCAGTGTGTTGTGCCCCTGATCGCGTCCGCTTTCCTGCCATTGGCCGGTCCCATCCGGATGGATAAAGTGGACCGCGTTGCCGATGGCGCCTTCGCCGATGCCGCTATAGAAATAATTCACGGCCTCATCGAAAATATCCTGGCGATCGCAGAGCACGCCGATGGCAATCAGTGACGCCATATTAGCAAGATCCCAGTTGGCCCAGTAGTGACTATCGCATGTGTTGTTGTGCCGAATCAGGAAATCGGAGTTGATCGGGTAAAATATGTTCAGCATCATGTTCTTGAACGCGGTAAATTGTTCCGAAGACCAGCCGGCGTAATCTCGCATCAATTCGGCGGCACAGGCAAACTGCCAGCCGTACAGTCCCGCCCGCAGACCCGCGTTAGAGTCGCCGGTAAAGCCGGTCAATGTGGAGGCCCAGGCATTCATGATCTGCACGGACTTGTCGGCGTATTGGGTATTGCCGGAGACATGGTAGCGCAGCGCACATTGGTATGCGGCGGCGCAGTCATGCGCCAGCGTCATATAGTTCTCACTGCTGCAAACCCCGCCGGCACAAATAGTCGTCTGCGGGTTAGGACTGTAACTAAGCTGTGCGTGAGGATTGGCGGCCAGGAGATCCCAACTGCCTTTCCACGGCTGCTCGCTGGCCGCGACTTTGGCGGCCATCCGGTCCAGGTCCTGCTGCGTCGAAAGGCAGCCCGGATGAACAAACGCAGTCTGGGCGTGCACCGCCGACAGCAGCAAAACACCGCCGGCAACAGCTATCTTGGCAGCCGTTGAAATCATATCAGTCAGACAAACCGTACGGGGCGCCTGTCTTGACGGTCACCACGCCCGCCGAGTACGCCGGCATGCGGAACCGCAGCGTCTGTCCCTGGAAGCCGACCACCTTGGCCTGCACGTGCACGGCTGACGGACTGGCCAGCGTGTTGCGGGCATAGAGGTCGCCGGGCGCAACGTAATGCATGTGGGCCGAGCCGGGCACGAACGAACCGTCGATCTGGTATTCGACCGACTTGGCGACGGCATCGGCGTTGACGATCTTCAGGTAGAGCGTCCGCCCGTCTTCGCTGAGGGTAGATACCACATTGAGATTGGTATCGGTCCCTTCTGTGAACACGCGGTTGGGCGCAAAATGATCGTGCCACAGTTTCATCACGACATAGTTGGGCGCGGCAAACCATCCGGTATGGTCGAAGTTGATGAACGCGTTATCCCAGCCGGTCGCGGACGCGTGCCGCAGGAACAGGGCGGGCCCGCCGATCTTGAAATCGGCGCCGTGACGCTCATAGACGTTCAGGATGCCGCCGGCATACAGACCTGTGCGCCAGTCGGTCGTTTGCAGGTTCCATTCGGAATTATAGATCTTCAGATCGGGGTTGCTCGAACCGACGATATAGTTGGCCAGCGTCGTCAGAAAGTTATCATAGGTCGCCGGGCCGGTCTTGTAGCCGCCGGACCCTTCGTAATGGTGCACGCTAATGTAATCGATCAGCGATGCGCAACTGTCGATGATGGCCGCGTTCCAGCCCATGTCATAGCTGCCGCCGCCGACGGCGGCCAGCACGATGGGCACGCCCAGTTCGTCCGCCTTGGCGCGCATGGCCGGGGCAAACACCTGCACCCTTGCAATATAGGCCGCCGAGCCGGCCGCCCAAGTTTCGTTATCGATCTCCCAGTATGTTACATTATACGGTTCGGGATGGCCGTTGGCCGCGCGGAGAGCGCCCATCGGCGTCTCGACGGACCCATTGCAGTATTCCATCCAGTCCAGGGCGTACTGTACGTACGTTTCGGTCGTATCCGGCGACAGCTTCCATTGCGCCGGAGCGCCGCAGGCGCTGTTCAGGACGCCGGTATTGATGCAAATGAGCGGTTCCGTGCCGATGCGTTCGCACATCTGGAGGAATTCATCGGTTCCGTACGAGTTGGTGTCCTGGTCGTCCCACATATTGGCGACGTAGCGTTTGCGCGCATGCTGGGGCCCGATGCCGTCCTTCCACAGATACAGCGACGCAAAGCAGCCGCCCGGCCAGCGAATGACCGGCGGGCGCAGCCCTTGGACGGCGGCCAGCAGGTCCGGCCGGAAGCCCCCGACATCGACGGCATCCTGTCCCATCAAACTGACCTGGTCGATATACACCGAACCAGCGCCAAGCGGCACGATCCGCAGGCTGCCGCTATCAGTCGAACCCGACGGCGTGACCTGGAAGGGATACTCGGCCCACATTGAAGTCGGGGCCGCCAGCACAGCCTGCCCGAGCACGGTTGTGCCGTCAACCAACTCGACTTTGACGCCGGCCGGAACATTGCCCTTCATCCACAAAGAGCCGTGATAAACCTGCGGGATCCATTTGAAATTATCCTGCTGAAGGCCGCTGGAGCCGTTGGTTGTCGTTACAAACGCGCTGTATTCATCGTTGAGCGAATCGGAGCTTACAGAAGCCTGCGCCGAACCGTAGAGCAGCCAGAAATTGGAGGCAAACGTTGCCGGAGGCAGAGCAGGCAACCCGCTGAACAGCACCGCCTGATCCTCCAGCCGTTTGACGAGGATATTGCGAAAACGCGACTGCGTGGTCCACGTGCCGACGCCGACCTGGCCCGTCAGGTGCGGGCTGCTGCTGTCAGTGAAGCTGATAATGGGGCTCTCGTTCAAAAATATCTGATAGCTGTTTTCCTCGCAGCGAATGCGAATATTATACCATGTCCCTGTCTCAATGCTGCCGTTGATCTGGGTCCCTGAAACGACGCCGCGCGTACCGTTTATTTCTTTCTCGACGCCGTGCTTGGTATTGCCCCAGCCGCCCAGGTTAAGCCAGTAGAAATTATCGCCATCGGCATGGCGGAACGGGATCAGGAAGCCTTCATTGCCTCCCTCCTTCTGCGCTTCCAGCGTCAGTTCGTAGTTTTGCCAGCTTGTATCCCCGAACGGCAGACGCACATCCGTGGCAAGGCTCGACTGCACCAGCACATTGCTTTCGATGGTCCACATGCCGCCGCCGCTGCCGTTCATCTCGAAGCTGCGGTTCCAGACCAGCTCGCCCCAGAGGCCGCCGTTGGCCGAGTGATAGATATGTTCCAGGAAATGCCCGTAGATCTTATCATCGATCGTATTTTCAACCAGCGCGGGATTGACATAGAACGGCTGTTCGGATGGCTGGATCAATCGGGGCTCCAGTTCCGCGTCGTATTCCAAGGTTCTCAGCAGCCAATCCTGCGCCAGTTCCTGCAGGTTCAGCGGGGCCTCGGTCTCAAGCCACAGCGCCGCCAGCAACGAAAAATCTTCCAGGTTCACGTCGCAATCAAAATTGTAGTCGGTTTCGAGGTATCCCCAGATGCCGCAGGCATTGTCGGCGATTTGGACGTTCAGATTCGGCAGCGCAATCTGATCATAATCCGGATCGCTGCTCTGGCACGTATGCGAAATCTGAACGATGGGATCGAACTGTGCCTGCGGGTCCGTAATACGCAGGCTGACAGTTTGCGGCGACTGCCAATTTGCGGTCGTAAAGGTCAGCGTATGGTTTTGCCCGGCGCCGCTTCCGGCGTCGATGCCGGCCGGCGGCGCGGCGGTAACGGTCACGGTGTTCGACGGCTCGTCCATGAGCTGAATCTGGTAGGAATCGGTATAGACGATGTCGCCCCGGAACAGCAGCGTCTTGCCATCCGTTTCAGTAATGAGGATTGGATTATAGCCAACAAATTGATTGGGCGTCAGAACCGTATCGCTAAATCGTACATTGTCAAAATATCCAGTGATGTGATCAACATTGCTGCCGTTGTACCAGCCGCGTCCGAACGTCCAGTTGGCGCCTTTTTGAGCCGGCGCATTCTGAGCGGGCGTCTGTGACGAGATATCCAGCGTTCCAACGACCTGGTAGCCCGCGCCGTCGAGTTTGTCGCAATACATCGTCAGCGTCGCGCCATCGCTGGTCAGGGCCAAATGGTACCACTTTCCCGATTCAACAACAAAATCTGCGTCGAGTATCCAGCGCTGACCGCTGACGGTTTCATAATTGATGCGAAACGCGCCATCGGTGTCGTTCTTTTGAAAATAGAAGTCCGCTTCGCGGTCGCCGTTGGTGGAACCGTCGCGCCCGATGAGCGTTTCCCAGCCGGAGATATCATCGAGCCGCGTCGAGATCTCGATCGTCCATGTGGTGGGAGACCAGGCGTTTAGCACCGCGTCGATCGTGTAGCCGTCCTGGCCGCCGTTACAATAGGCGCCCAGGCCGCTGCCGCCGGGAGTCTGGCTCGAATAGTAACAGCCATACACGGTACTGTAACCGCACATGACACAGCCGCTGGCGTTATCGATGCTTCCGCCGGAAGGCATGGCCGAAAACGCCATCCCCGCGACGCCGTCCTCAAAATCCCAATGGGCGATCGTCGCCGCAGACAAAGGCACAACGAAGGCAAAAAGAAACACCGCAATGCTCAGGCACAAGGCAGACTTCATGAGTACCCCCTGAAAAAGGTCTTCGGATAGAGTAAACACTCCGCTCCGGCAGTTTCAAGCCAACTGCCGGAGCGGAACACATCAATGTGAATGAATCGCTGTTACTGACAACTGCTTTCCGGATACATCCCGCACTCGAGCCACGTGGCCGCAATCACCGCCAGATCGCCAATATCCTCGACGCAATTGTTATCGTAATCGTAAATGGGTCTGGCCTGACAGAATGTTCCCCTGGTTCGATAGTAGAGGTCGGCCACTTCGTTGGCACTTAACGGATATGAGTAAATCCGCGCTTCATCCACCATGCCGTTTAACGACGTTTCGGTTTCCCGGCCGCCATACTGCACGGCTGCGTTATTCGTCAGGTAGGCATACGTGCTCAGGTCCAGCGCTCCGGAGGTCATGTTGGCACCGTCCACATAGGTTCTCCGCTGTTTGGCATCAGCATCGTACATGACTGTAATCATGTGCCAGTTGCCGTCACGCACGTTCACGGCACTGCTGGTTGCGATCCCCCCTCGGGCCTCGAAAATGAACTGAGCCGTGCGGCTG
>JAJFTK010000143.1 GCA_021372945.1 Planctomycetaceae bacterium
CAGCACGGGCAAACTGGAAGTAATGAACCGCAAAATCGGAATGCTACAACGCCAAGCCTGCGGATACAGAGATGACGAATACCTAAAACTTCGGATCCTCCACCTCCACCATGCCACCTACTCATTAACCGGATGAACCAAAGTTACTGGCGCGGCAACGGTAAACGAAGCATATAGATTTAAGAATCTGATAAATGATAGTAAAACAGGGAATGGGAGAAAACTGGTAAACACCGGGACAATTGATAGATATGCTTGTTTGTGGGGAGAAAAGAAGACAACTTATATCAAAGGTAGTTACAGGTATCCCATAGTATCTGATGACGACATAAGAACCGTGAACCCGACGCGGCTTGAACAGGCAAAAGCAAATAAGATAATAATTGCAGGAATGTCTTCATGTATAGAGGCTATTTACGATGATGGAAAATGCTTGGCTGGAAAATCCACAATCATAATTTTGGACGATGATGGCCAACGGCTGCTAACATTGATTGGTATATTGAATTCCAAACTAATTTCATTCTACGTTAATCATTTCTATAGGTCATTGAAGATGGCGGGCGGTTATATTAATATTGGTAAAGAAATCATTAACAGCATACCACTCCCAAATTGTGAGCCTAATACCAGTATAAGTCAACTGGTAACAAAAATTATCGAAAGACGTACTCACAATGTTTTTGCTCCAATAGTTGATCTTGAAAAACAGATAGATGCTTTGGTCTACCAGATTTACGGGCTTACGCATGATGAAATTGCTACAGTTGAAGGTCCGACGGCCCCTTTTTAGATGCGGTCCCGGCGTCCGAGGCGGACAGCGGGACCGATGAAGAAACTGCCCAGGAGACTGCGTACGATGAGCCGGACGAGGCGCAAGCCATTCAGCGGCTGAGAATCGATGATGCGACGCGGCAGGAGGTTCTGGCCGTGATCCGCAGGGTCTTTTCGGACGGGCAGCATCGCAGCCGGGATGCGGCGATCCGCGAGGTTGCGGCCGAGCTTGGGTTTAAGCGCGTCAGCCGCCGGACGCGGGAGATTTTGGATACGGACATCCGTACGGCGGTCCGCAGGGGAATCCTGGAAAACGAAGGCGGACAGGTGGTTCTGCTGACGCGGAGCATGGGAGATTACGATAAGGAGTTTCTGAAGGATATGTTCTTGGAGGCGATCGGACGCAACTGGATCGACCGGTATGAGGCCATGCAGGCCGCCGCCCGCTACCTGGGCTTTACCCGCACCGGCCCGGCCATCCAGGACCTGCTCAAGTCCGTCATCAACGGCCTGATCCGCCAATCCCGCCTCCAAACGAATGGCCCGGAGTTACGACGGCTTTGACCCGACTCGCTCAGGAGAAAACAGCATGTATAAAGTCGGCATGATAGTCAAACATAGCCGGTTGGATCGGGCAAAGAGCTGACCATTACTGCGGCAGCGATCGATGCCGCGGACCGGTTGCTAGACGGGCTGTCGATTCAGGTACTTGTTCAGCAGGATCTTGAGTTTCTGACGGTCGATCGGCTTTGAAATATATTCGTTGCAGCCGGCCTCATAACATTTCTGGTCGTCGCCCTTCATCGCGTTGGCCGTCAGGGCGATGATCGGCAGCGTGCAGCCTTTGGCGCGAAGCTTCCTGGTTGCCATGTAGCCGTTCATCACCGGCATCATCATATCCATGAACACCAGGTCAAATTCGCCGCTGGCCACCGCGTCGAGGGCCTCCTTTCCGTTTTCAACGATCGTGATCACGTGTCCCATACGCTCCAGCAGCACGGTGATCAGTTTCTGATTGGCCGCCGCGTCTTCGGCCACGAGGATCCGTCCGCTGCGCGCCTCGGCCGGCTGTCCCGCCGCAGGTTCGACGCCATCAATCAGCTCGTCCAGCATCGAATAGGGTTCGGCGATTTTGACATCGTCGAGATTGACCCCTGCCGGCAGCATGATCGTAAACACCGACCCCTTGCCCTCCATGCTTTCCACCGTGATGTAACCGCCCAGCAGTTCGACCAGTTGTTTCGTGATCGTCAGTCCCAGGCCGGTGCCCCCGAACTTGCGCGTGGTGCTGCCGTCCGCCTGCGTGAACGCCTCGAAGATCGAGTGCTGCTTTTCTTTGGCGATTCCGATCCCGGTATCTTCCACATCGAACCGGACATAATCCTTATCCGAACGCCGCTCCGTCGAAATATTGATATACACGTGTCCCTGGGCGGTGAATTTGATGGCGTTTCCGGTCAGGTTGACCAGGCATTGCCGCAGCCGCACGGGGTCCGTATGAATGATCGCGGGCAGTTCGGTGCAGCGCAGGATATTGAAATCCAGGCCCTTTTCCCGCGCGATGGGACGCAGGAACGAATCGACGTCCCCGATAAACTGCTCCAGGCTGCATTCAATGATCTCGGTCTGGAGCTTGCCGGCCTCGATCTTCGAGAAATCAAGAATGTCATTGATCAATTGCAGCAGGTTGCGGCTGCTGTTCAGGATCGTGCTCAGGAACGAAGACTGCTGCTCGGTCAGTTCCTCTTCGGCCAGCAGCTCGCTGAAGCCGATGATGGCGTTCATGGGCGTGCGGATCTCGTGGCTCATGTTGGCCAGGAACTCGCTCTTGGCCTTGTTCGCTTCGTTGGCCTGCTTGGCCATCAAGTTGGCTTTTTCCACGGCCACTTCCAGCCGCCGGTTGGCTGATTTCAATTCGCCGGTCCGTTCGTTGACGATCTCTTCGAGATGATCGCGGTGCGTCATCAATTCCTTTTGCGCCTTGATGCGCTCTTCCATCTCCTGTTGGATTTCATCGAGCATCTGGTTGAACGCGTCAATGAGCGTGCCGATCTCGTCATCCGAGATATGTTCGGCGCGCTTTGAATAGTCGCGCTTCTGACGGACGTGGCCCGCGAGGGTCGCCAACTGCAGGATCGGCTTGGAAATGATCCGCTGCAGACGCGTCGTCAGCAGGTAGCCGACCAGCGACGTGGCGAACATGATCGCCACCACGATCAGGCTGTTGGTCCGGAAATTGGCGTTCAGCGGATCCAAATTCGATCGAAGAACGACCGTGCCGATCTGTTCATTCTCCAGCAGGATGGGATGAAAAACGGTCAAATTGCTGGCATTCAATTGATAGCCGTCTTTCTGGAGAATGACGCTGCCTTCGTCCGGCAGACCGCTCTTGGAATACGAGGCAAACTGACGGCCCGAGGCGTCGTAAATAAGACAATTGACCACCGACGGCTCGGCCCGGAACGACGCCAGTATTTTCTCCGCGTCCCCGGCGCCGTCAAAAACCAGCGCCGCCGAGCAGTTGCTGGCTGTCATTTCGGCCTGAACCATCAGGCTGCGGATCATCTTATTGCGGAATGAATAATGGCTCCAGATACTGAACGCCACGCCGGCGACGATCAGGGACGTGACGCAAATGACCATGATGATCACAATTAGTTTTTCGCGTATCGTATGGATGAATGAAGTTTTCATATCGACCGATCCCGTACTCCGATAGTCTCCCGCTTCTTAATGCGTCGCTCCCGTTTTATAAACGCGCCGTGCAAGACCCAGCAGTTGCGAACTGATTTTGATCGTTTCTTTTTGCGCGACATCCAGGTTCACTTCAAACCGGACTTTCTTCTTTTCCATGACAAACCCGATCATGCCGCTGGTCGCGGCAAAATCCGGCAAGTCGCTGACGGTGACCAGCGCCTGGCCGTTCGTCAACCCCAGGAGGTCACGCAGCGAATTGCTTTCACTCTCGCAGATGAACGCCAGGTGGCACTGCGCAAGGGCCGGCATATAGGCCTGCTGATAAGAAGCCAACGCCGCTTGTTTATTCGGATAAGATTTCTTGAATTGCTCGAAACTTTCCATCTCCACCAAATGGATCGCGCGCCCCTGCACGTTCTTGTCCAGAATGTGCTGGAACGATTTCTTGAAAGGATTATTGCCGATGATCGCGATTTGAATGGGGGTATCGTTCTGCCCTTCCTTGATCTCCTTTTGAGCCGGCCACTGAATGAACTTCATGAAATTGTAAATGAAGGCTGCTTTTACTTCATATTCCATTTCTTCAGGACTTTTGAGATCGACCTCCGCGGCGGCGGCAAACGCGCAAAAAGGAAAACTCAAGGCGAGGATGCAGAATGAACTCCGCCATGGACCTGCCTTAAACCGGGTTACATGGTTTTCGCTGGAAGACGCGCTTCCGCATGCTTCCAACTCGTTCTTCATACAGGGTCTTTGCTGATTTAGTTGTTTCAAGCTGTCTTTGCCTGTAAATCCCGATTATTTACACAACAGTATTCGACACAACCGTTTGCGTACTTAACGACCGCTCCGAAGGGTATCCAGGAATGTGGTTGTGTAGCCGCTAACCTCTGAATATATAAACAGTTAGAGCATTCTGCGACCGCCCTCAATGGGCGGTGTTTGGGGGGTGCTTTGACCTTATCGGACGGCAAAAAAGGTGGCACGTCGTCTGGCCCGTGTATTACCAATGAAGTGTGGCATAAAGTGTGGCACGGGCCTCTCGCCCGTGTCTTACGAGGACACTTAGGTTGAAGAACAGATCTTTGCTCTCCAAACAGAGTACTGATCTTATTTCAGACCGGCGGCTTTACGCAGCTTTTCCGCCATATCGGTTCTTTCCCACGTGAAGTCGGGATGATTACGCCCGAAATGGCCGTTGCGAGCCGTCTCTTTGTAGATCGGGCGCTTCAAAAGCAGGTGATTGATAATGCCTTTGGGCGTCAGCGGGAAAAACTCCCGAACCAGTTGCTCAATGAGGTGCTCATCGACGCGGGCTGTTCCTTCGGTATCTACCAGGACCGAGATCGGCTCTGCGATCCCGATGGCGTAGGAAAGCTGGATCTCGCAAGCGTCGGCCAGTTCAGCCGCCACGATATTCTTGGCGATATAGCGTGCCATGTAGCTTGCGCTGCGGTCCACCTTGGACGGGTCCTTGCCGCTGAAGGCGCCGCCGCCGTGACTGCCGCGTCCGCCATAGGTATCCACGATGATCTTGCGTCCGGTTAGGCCGCAGTCGCCCTTCGGACCGCCGACGACGAACCGGCCGGTCGGATTGACATGCAGGATGATCTTCTTATCCACCAGTCGTTCCGGCAGAACCGGCATAATGACGTTTTCGATCAGCTCTTTCCGCAGCGTATTGTATTTGACCTCTTCGGTGTGATGCGCCGACAATACGACCGTATGGATCCGCCGGGGTTTGCCGCTGCATTCGTACTCGACCGTGACCTGGCTCTTTCCATCCGGCCGAAGCCATGGAAGGGTGCCGTTTCTCCGCACCTGCGCCAGCCGATCCGTCAACTTGTGAGCCAGCCAGATCGGCAGCGGCATCAGCGACGGTGTCTCGCGGCAGGCGAACCCGAACATCAATCCCTGGTCGCCGGCGCCTTGTTCCTTGTACAGGCCCTTGCCTTCGGTGACCCCTTGCGAGATATCCGGGCTTTGTTTGCCGATGGCGACGACCACCGCGCAATTCTCGAAATCAAAACCGATATGCGGGTCCGTGTAGCCGATCTCCTTGATCGTCTGCCGCACCACGTCCGGAATCGCGACTTCGGCACTGCTGGTGATCTCGCCGGCCACCATCGCCAGCCCCGTTGTCACCAGCGTCTCGCAGGCAACGCGGCTGTCCGGGTCCTGTGCCAGCATTGAATCGAGCACGGCGTCGGAGATCTGGTCCGCCACCTTATCCGGATGTCCCGAAGTAACCGATTCACTTGTAAACAGGTGCGCCCGTCCATTGAGGCGCAAACCTGCGGTTTTGCTCTTGGCTGCCATGATACAACTCCTAAAAGGGACCAACAGAAATTAAAGGGTTTAAAATATAGCGTCTGCCGTGGAAACGTCAAAAGAATTCTCAAAAAAACGCCCATTGGATTATAGAAAACACATTTTTATCACGCCCTGGAGAAGCCGTCTATTCTCTATCCTCTAGGCTCTATCCTTGCCTCCCGAAAAAACTCTCCCCCTTTATAAGGGGGAGTCCGGCGAAGCCGGGAGGGGGTACATTCAAAATCTACAATCTACAATCAGTACTGTCCCATTAACTTGAGACTATTTTAACATAACTATTTTAATTATATGATGTTACAACGGAAAACATCTGTTATCGATTTGAGCTGGCCATTATCCTGCAGTGATAATTCACCTTCACTTGTCAGGAGA
>JAJFTK010000003.1 GCA_021372945.1 Planctomycetaceae bacterium
GTACAAAGCCGCATGAAAGGGCCGGGAATGCGATGGGGACGACAGGGAGCATCCGCCATGTTGGAAATCCGGTGTGCTATGCATAGCGATGTATGGGAATACGCAATAAAGAACTCTGCCTAAAAATCTTGATGCACCCTCGGGGGCCGGCATTGTGTTTTCTCTGTGTACTTTTTTTGGAGAATGGATTTAATAGAATTGCATCGTGGACGGCTATAATGAGTTAGCGGTTGAGAAAAAGGATTTGACAAAGAAAGGACGACTGCAATGAAGAAGATGATGACACTGATCGTGACTGCCCTGGTCGCGCTCGCTTTGACAGCACCGAACGCACTGGCCGCAGGAAAAGGACAGGTTAAGAACGCCGCGGCCAAGCAGGCGCGTAAGGACGCCAAGGCCGCTTTTAAGAGTGCCAAGGATAAGGCCAAAGCCGATTTCAAGGCGGCTAAGGACGCTGCCAAAAGCAAGTTTGAGGCCGACAAGGAAGCCGCCAAGCAGCTTCCTGAAGCCGAACGTGATGCCGCTATGGAAAAGGCCGAGGCCGAAAAGGATGCGGCCATGAAAGAGGCCGAGGCAAAGAAGGACGCCGCCGAGAAAGAAGCCGAAGCACAGAAGGATGCCGCCGAATCGACTGCTGAAGCCGCTAAAGATAGCGTAGAGAAGACGGCCGAACAAACGGAGCAGACGGCGCCGGCGGCTGAGAAAAAAGTGAAAGAGCCGAAGGTCACGAAGGAAAAGAAGGCTGCCCAGACAGAAGAAGCAGCCCCAAAGGAAACCAAGAAGGCCGCAGAAAGCAAGACTCAAAAGACCGAGAAGGCCAAGAAAAAATAAGGCGGCACTATTCCAACGTGGACAACAGAAAGGCGGGCGAATACCCGCCTTTCTTGTTTCTGGCCGCGTAAAAGGCGCGTGGGTCGGTTATTTCCCAAGGGGCATGATGCCGGCCATTTCGCCCATGACGTTGACCAGTTCGGAGCCTGCGGGAACAACGATCTTGGAATTATCCTTCAGCGACCGTTCCACCATCTCCAGCTTTCGGAGCATTTGCGCATTGCCGATGAAGTATTTGTTGGCGGCCTCATTGACCAGCCTGATCGCCTCGGCTTCGCCCTCTGCGGCGAGGATCTTGGCCTGGCGGATGCCTTCGGCCTTCTTGATCTCGGCCCGCTTGGTGCCGTCGGCCTGCCGCTCGATGGCGTCGGCAAAATCCAACGCGGCCACTTTTTCATTATTGGCCTTGACAACCTTGTTCATAGTCTCCTGGACGTCCGCCGGAGGATCGATCTCCTTGAGTTCGGTCCGGACGATCTCCATGCCCCAGTTTTGGGTTTCCTTGGCAAGGGTGTTGAGAAGCTCGCCGTTGATCTTGTCGCGTTCACTGTTGGCAGCTTTGAGCGTCATGGTACCGATGATATTCCTCAGCGTGGTCCGGGCCAGGTTGACGATCTGGAAGGTGTAATTGTTCACGTTATATTGCGAGTTCTTAACGCTCTGTTCGTCGGCCTTGACCTTGAAATAGACCTGGGCATCGACCTTGGCGTTGAGGTTATCGTTGGTGATGATCTCCTGGCGTTCGGCGTTGACCATCTGTTCGGTGATGTTGACCTGGATCATGCGGTCGATCACGGGGATGATCCAGGTAAAGCCGGGGTGGGCAAAAGACTTGTATCTGCCGAGCCTTTCGATGAGGCCCCGGTGTGTGGGACGCACGATCCGGATGCCTGAAAAGAAAAGGAATATCACGACGGCGGCCACGATTACAAACCAGTGCATAGTTCGATCCTTTCCGTTTAAGTTTTGTTTGAAGAACGTTTTCTTGATTTCTTGCATTATCCGGCCAGAACTCGTATAAAACAATAGAAAATCTAAGCAATGCTTGTTTTTGAGTAAAAGGAGCGCGGTTATGGCGGAAAAAGAGATCGCGGATACTGTGCTGATCGGGCTGGCGGAGAAGATGGATGGCGCGGTGAAGGCGGTGGTGGTCAAGCCCGCGGAGGTGGAGACGGCGGCGTGGGTTCGGCTCAAGTGTCAGTTCGGCTGCGATGGGTACGGACAGTGCCTGATGTGCCCGCCGCACTCGCCGACGCCCCAGCAGATGCGCAGCGTGCTGGATTGCTATAAGCGGGCGATATTGGTGCAGTTTAAGGATTGGGCGGATACCAAGGAGCGGATGGCGGGACTGGAGCGGACGGTGTTTCTGCGCGGGGCGTGGAAGGCGTTTGGGATCGGCGCCGGGCCGTGCACGTTTTGCGAGACGTGCCCGCTGAAGGAGGGTCAGTGCCTGCATGCGGACAAGGCGCGGCCGTCGATGGAGGCCTGCGGCATCGATGTCTATACGACGGTGCGGCGGGCGGGCCTGCCGATCGAGGTCGTACGGAATCGCAAGCAGCCGGCGCATTACTATGGGCTGCTGCTTGTGGATTGATTTTAACTACGGATTACGCGGATTGCACAGATTCGATATCAATATAAAATATTAAGAATAAAATAGAAAAAATACACAGCAAAAATCAAAAAGAGGGGAATCACGGTCTAAAGATTTCGGTTGAGATTGGCCGGTAAGCGGGTACAATTTGGAGCCGATTGGATCGTTGTTTAAGGAAGCGGCTTTTGACGGAGCAAACAGTAAAACTTGCGGCGATCGGGCTGACGGACGAGGCGCAGGAGCTATTGGCGATCGCGGTGGCCAGCGGGCTATATACGATCGCGGCAGCCGGCGACGAGCGGGCCGAGCGGGCACAGGGGTGTGCGCGGCGATATGAGTGCCCGGCCTATACGGATTACCGGCAGCTCATCGTACAGACCAAGGCGGACCTGCTGCTGTTCGGGGCGCCGGTACACCGCGTGGGCGAATTTATCAAGCTGGGGATCCAGGAGCATTTCCACATTTTGCAGATGTGCCCGCCGGCGTTGAACTTCGAACAGCTTGCGGTCTTTTACCGAATGGCGAACAAGGAGCGCGTGCGGTTCTTTACAACGGCGTGGCGGCGGTTCGAGGAATCGTTCGGGTTTGTGCGGCGCTTCGTGGACGAGGCGAAGGACGAGGGCAACTCGTGGCATTTGGTGTCGGCGGTGTGCCATGTGCCCATCGGGGAACTGGAGTCGGAGCGGCGGTGGCTCTACGACCCGCAGACGGCCGGCGGCGGCGTGCTGCTGCAATCGTGCTATGACATGATCGACCAGTTGGTGCTGTGCTTCGGCATGCCGCAGAAGGTCTATGCGCTGATGATAAGCCAGGCGCCGGATCGCCAGCAGCGAATGAGCCTCACCGAGGACACGGCGGTGGTGACGATGCAGTTCACGGAGACGCTTATCGGCCAGCTTTGCGCCAGCCGCACGCTGGGCCCGGCACGGCGGCACGTACGGGTGCACGGCAAGCTGAAACACCTGACGACAGCGGGCGAGGAGGTCGTCATTTATAATAATTCGGGGATTTTGCTGCGGCAGGAGAACTACCCCGATGATGAACGGCCCAGCAAACGGCGGATGCTGGAGAACATCGCCTGGGGTTTGCTGGGCAAGGAGGGCCATGTGCTCTGGCCGGAACACGGCTTCGATCTTAACGCGATGGCCGTCATTGAAGCGGCGTACCTGTCGGCGCGGACAGGGATGGCGGAAGAGCCTTCGCGGATATTGAACCTGGCTGAAAAAACTACAGCGGTATTGTAAGTGATTCAGCTTTTTTCAGGCGACCATCGACAAGGCTAACGCCGGCAGGGAGAATTCCGCAAGATGCTCAACCGGGCGTTTGATGGAGCGGTCGGGCCGATGATGCAATACCTGGTGGACAGCGAGGAACTAAGCCAGCAAGATCTGGAGCAGTTGAGAAAGCTCATTAGGAAAAAGGAAGAATTAATGTAGCTCAAGCTTCCAGCTTGAGGACCGAAGCTGGAAGCTTCGGCCACATTAGAGGACTGAACGGTAGTTCCATAACGAATGCATTAGCAATCCCGCGGCGGCCGGGACTTACTGCGCGGACGACTGCATTTACCTGGCGGACCGTATAGCGCCGTGCACGTCTGGCAGAAGCAGCCCGATGGAAACTGGAAGGTTTTGGTGGATATCAACAACCTCAATATTGAACAGTAGGTGTTTTAGTTTTGAGTTATGAGTTTTGAGTGTTGAGTTGGTTCTGTAGAAAAGGTAATCCCGTAGGGATGGAAGATAGTAGCCGGGGGTGTCAGAGGCTGTGTCGCAATTTGTTTTTAACTCATGATCTCCGGGCGAACTGCCTTTCTTTTTCTAAAGATTTATGATTTTCTCTTTGTCCGCTTCTATGGCTCTGTTTTTTTCAAATTCTGACCTTGCATTGGGTTCTGTCC
>JAJFTK010000004.1 GCA_021372945.1 Planctomycetaceae bacterium
CAATCCTTTTTGCAAGATTTTGAACGCATCTTCCATGAAAGCTTGCAAAATTATACCCGATTTTATCAGCCGAATAAACCATAAACCAACGCCAAACCAGCTTTTCAATACAAATCACAAACTTTCTCAGGGACGACTAAATAAATTATCTGAGCAATTCCGGTCGTTTTTGCTGAAGCCATTTGGGGAGCTGGTCGCGCTTTACTTCTTTCCAGAGGCCGCGTTCTTCCTGCATGGCCTGGTCCATCAGTTGGCGGTAGTCTTCAAAATGGCTGTGCGGGTACGTCAGGTAGGCATAGCCAAAGCCGCAGCGGACGAGTTCTTCGTTGAGGATCGTGCCGTCGGGCAGGCGGACGTAGGCGAGGAGTCGGCCGTAACGGTCGCGCTCGTCGGAGGCGGTGTCGATGAGGATGGTCACCTGCTGGTTGAGGGCGCGGGAGGCGGTGAACTCGGTTGCCTCGGGGCCGAAGTACATTTTCCGACCGTGGGATGGCGGGTTTCGGGAGTGTCCACGCCGAGCAGGCGGATGCGGGTGTCGGGGAATTTGCCGTCGGGGATGTCGATATCGAGCGTGTCGCCGTCGATGACTTCCAGGACCGTGAACGCCCTGCCGTGATACTTTTGGCGGTCGGAGCTTTCGGTGGTGCTGCGCTGGACGGCGGTCTGGAGCGGGCCGCCAAAGCGGCGGTCCACCACGTAAATGAGCGGGAGCACAAAAAAGAAGAATACCCCTACCAGGGCATTCCTCTGTATGCGACTCATCGCGTAATGCTTTTTTTTACGACGGGCCATCAATGACCCTCATGGGGTTAAAACAAATCCGAAATCTGAAACCCGAAATCCGAAACAAATTCAAATTCCAAAACATTTCAAAACCAAAACGCCAAACAATATTCTTCGCCCACGAACGAGACCCGCGTTGCCGTCGCCAAGCTTACACGCAGGCGATACCCCCTCCCGGCTTCGCCGGACTCCCCCTTGGGGAGAGTTAATAACTAACAGCATGGGCATGGCCCACCCTACAAGCTCTACGGCAAGATATCCATGCTACATAGAATGCCGGCTGCAAGCCGGCGATACAACACGCGCGACACCCGCTAGACGGTCTTGCGTTTGTCGGCGGGTTTGTCGAGTTCGAAGGCGTCGCAAACGGCAACCAGGGCGGTGTCCATGTCCTTGACCTTGACCAGGCAGGAGATGCGAATCTCGCTGGTGGTGATGGCGTCGATGTTGATGTTCTTGTCGGCCAGGGCCTTGAACATTCTTTCGGCGACGCCGCAATGCGACCGCATGCCGACGCCGACGACGGAGACTTCGGCGATATCGGCGCTGATCTTGACCTGTTCGCAGCCGACCTGCTTGCGGATCTCTTCGATGGCGCTCTTGGCCGCATCGAGATCCGCCTGCGCGACGGTGAAGGACAGGTTGGCCTTGGCTTCATTCAGTTCAGTCTGGATGATATCGTTGACACTGACCTTGTGAGCCGCCAGGTGAGCAAAGACGCGAGCGGCGTGGCCAGGTTTGTTGTCCAGGTTAATGAGTCCGATCTTGGCAAGGTCTTTTTGGCACGTGGCCCCTGAGACCAGTATTCCTTCCATTTGAGGTACCTCGCGAGTAATGATGGTTCCCGTATGTTCATTCATGCTGCTTCGAACATGAATCCTGACATTGTATTTTTTGCCGAACTCGATGGAGCGGCCATGCATGACGCCTGCGCCGAGACTAGCCAGTTCGAGGATCTCGTCATAGCTGACCTGGTCCATTTTGATGGCCTTGGGATATTTGCGCGGGTCGGCGGTATAGATGCCGTCAACGTCTGTGTAGATGTCGCAGTAGTTGGCACCCAGTGCAGCGGCCAGGGCAACGGCGCTGGTATCGGAACCGCCGCGGCCGAGTGTGGTGATGTTGCCTTCCTCATCGACGCCCTGGAAGCCTGCGACCACGCAGATGAAGCCCTGGTCGAGCTTTTGGCGGATACGGTCGGCGCCAATGCTCTGGATGCGGGCCTTGGTGTGGAAGCTGTCGGTGACCAGTTCGATCTGCTGACCGGTAAAGCTGATGGCCTTTTGGCCCATTGAAGCCAGCGCCATCGCGAAGAGTGAAACGGTCTGCTGCTCGCCGGTACTGAGGAGCATGTCCATCTCGCGCTTGGGCGGGTTGGGGTTGACCTCGAGGGCGTCGGCGATGAGTTCGTCGGTCTGTTTGCCGCGGGCCGAGGCGACGACGACGACTTGGCTGCCTTCCTTGTGCGCCTTGAGGGCGCGCTCGGCGGCACGCCGAATCTTTTGCGCGTTGGCAACGGACGTTCCGCCGAATTTCTGCACTAAGATTGCCATAGATGCTTCCTGTTCTTTCGAAAACGGGATTATTGAACCTAAAAACAGCACGTAGAATAGCAATCGGTTTTGAAATTACAAGAGAAAAGTGCGGTATGCGGGCTGCGGCATCAAAATTGTCAGACGCGGATGAACGCGTTTTCTTTGGACACGGACGCACGCGGATTGATACGGTTTGTTAAAAGTGGCCGCCGACGCGAATAGAGGATTTGCGGTATCGGATTTTGAGAAGATTTTCCGCCATAGCATGAAAATTTTATTGACAGCAACTAAGGGATTTGCTACTATCTTTTTTAAAGCTCCTTCTGCCGTCTGTGGTGTTTAGCCCTAAGAAGTCTCACCGACTTCTTCCTCCTTCTGCTCCACAGACGGTCTTTTTTTGCGCACATCGAGCGAGCCCTAATGCCTCGCATAAGCACTCACTAATTACGATTATCGGATAAAGATTGAAATGCCGGCGGGTTGCTGTAAAATCACGGGCATCGGATCGAAGTTTATGCCCGTGTGGGCGGGAGACTGCAAAACTAGAAGGCAGATGAGACAAGGAGAGTTCATGCGACACATCAATTATTGCATTATCCTAGCGTTACTCCTGACTGGAACGCTCGTTGCGGCAACGGATTTGGAGACGCTTGCGCAGAAGTGCCCGGCCGGAACGGTGGGATTTATCGCCACCAGCGGGACGGAGGAGTTCGGGCCGGAGTTTGAGGCCAGCATCCTGGGGCAGATCGCCGGCGATGCGCAGGTGAAGAGCTTCTTTGAACAGTTGATCGCGTCCGTCGGCAAGATAAGCCCCGAGTTTAACGGAGAGAAAGCCAAAGCCTATATCGACTTTGCCAAACAGGTTCTTCGTTCGCCTACGATCGCTGCGATGCGGGTCGACCCGGAGAACCCGTCGGCCGATCCGATGCTGATCCTGATGAGCAAAACGGTGACGGATAAAACGGAATTCAGCGCGGCTTTGGAAAACATGCTTAAGCCGTGGCTCGAGTCGAAGAAGATGCAGAAGCAGTCGATCAAGGGAAGCACCGTGTATACATCGGCTGATTCGAATGATTGCGAATTCGCTTATTTGGCGCAGGCAGGCGATTTGTTCCTTGCCGTCGTGAACGATAAAGAGCTTACGATGCTCGCGGACGGTTCGCCGAACGTCGAGCTGGCGGGGATCCTGAAGGAGGTGCCGGACTCACAGGATGCGTTCATCGGCTATGTGGATATTCAGCAGATCCTGGCGCTTGTGCAAAAGGAAAGCGGACAGGACTACGAAACGGCTAAGGCGGTCCTGCAGTCACTGGGACTGTCCGATCTGCGATACGGTTTGGTCCACGGGGGATTTGAGGGAAGCAGCGTTGCCGCGCAGAGCCGTCTGCAGGTCTCGACGGGACAAGGGCTCTGGAAGGCATTCAGCCCGGCCGACCGCAGCCTGTTCAATTCTGTCGATCCGAACGCCATGCAGGCGGGTGTTGCGCATATTGCCCCGGAGGTCCTGTATGACACGATTTTAAATGCGATTCCGCAAACGGATCCGAACGCGGGGGGTGTTGGGGCCAAGATCGCAGAGGCCGAGGCCATGCTGGATTTTAAGATACGGGATGACCTGCTGGCCAATCTCGAAGGGACGTTTATGGGCTACGCGCTGGCGCCTACTCCCGACCTGCTGGGCGGCGGGTACGTCGTAACGGCACGCCTGAAGGATGCGAAGAAAGTGGAGACCTGCCTGCTGTACCTGGGCAATGTCATTGCGTCTCACGGCAAGGAGCAAGTCCAGGTAACCAGCCAGCAAACCGCTGACGGCAAGCAGATCCATATCTGGGCGGTGGGTCCGATAGCGATGGTACAGATCATCCCCTCGTGGACCATTGAGGGCGATACGCTGATCTTCACGACGCATCCGAGCCTGACCAAGAACGTCATGACGCGTCTTGCCGCGGGTCAGCAGGGTTCGATCGTTTCCGACCCGCGATTCGCAGCCTTGCTGAAGACCGTGCCGCAGGACGCATTTGCCATCGGGCTGTCGGATTCCCAGGCGAATGCCCGCCAACTCATGCGCGGATTGCAGCAGGTGTGGCCCATGCTGAACATGGGTCTGATGCAGCAAGGGATCCAACTGCCGATCATGCTGCCCTCCATCGATACGTATATCGAGCGCATGGAGCCGGGCGTTCGTTACCTGCGCAAAACAGCCGACGGAATCGAGGGCTACTACAAAGGGTCCGGGCTGGAAGTCAGCACAGGCGGAGTCGCCGGCACCGCGATGGCGGCGGCGATCCTGATGCCGGCCCTGGCCAAGACCAAGCAGATCGCCCAGCGGGTTGTTTCGGGGACGAACCTGAAAGGAATCGGCACCGCTTCCATCGTATATGCGGCGGACCATGAAGGCCGCTTCCCCTCCAGCTTTGAGGACCTGGTCAGGGAGGCGGACGTATCGTCCAAGACGCTTGAAAGTCCGAGGAAGCCGAAAGGATTTGACGGACCTGATTATATTCTCGTGCCGGGGCTGACGGACAATGCGGCTGCGGAGATGGTGCTGGCTTATGAAAATCCCGGCTTTATCCGCGACGACCAGGTGAATGTACTGTATGCGGACGGGCATGTGGCGGTCGAGAGCAAGGCGACGTTGAAGGAGAACCTGCAGAAGACGTATGAGTACCTGGGCAAGCCGATCCCTGAGATCGACTGGGGCAGCAAATAGATTTGTACTTAAAACACTGCTGGTAGGCAGGCTAAAAACCCGTCCGGCTTATTCTGAATGATTCAACGCGCCTGGAGGGATTCGAACCCCCGACCTACGGATTAGAAAGCCGTTAGTCATATTCTAAGTGCTTGTCTTTCCTACACTTAAAGCCGCTTTTTGGCGTCAAAAAACGAATCCTTAGTTCATTCCGAGTTCACTCCGAGTTGGCTCCGAGTTCACCATTAGGTAGAAAGTGACGCCAAAGTGACGCCCGACGTACAAAAGTACCATTTTCAAGCCCAAACTAAGCCCTATCCAGTGTCAGAAGCGGCAAGTTTAACCGCCCATACCTGCTATGATTACAGCCTGAAAAGTCTAACAAACACACCTGCTTCAAGGACATATCAAACCTACCGCCGCTACTTACTGGAACGGCTCTTATCTGAAGCTGTTATAGACCCTTCTGAAACCGTCTCTACCGTCCCTTTATACCCCTGCGTTTTGAAAGACAGCGTAAAAGGGTGTATTCTAATGCAAGGTAATGGTAAACAAACAATCGAATCATTTATTTGCGTCCCTTGTGACTGTCCCTTAGTTCTCTCTATGTGTCCCTTGAGGGTTAGCAACATTCCTCCTGTCTTTAGATGTTTGCCCGTTAGAGGCCAATTTAGAGAGGCTATAGAGGCTGTGTCGCAATTTGTTTTTAACTCATGATCTCCGGGCGAACTGCCTTTCTTTTTCTAAAGATTTATGATTTTCTCTTTGTCCGCTTCTATGGCTCTGTTTTTTTCAAATTCTGACCTTGCATTGGGTTCTGTCC
>JAJFTK010000007.1 GCA_021372945.1 Planctomycetaceae bacterium
CAGAACGAATGCCGAACGTATGATACAAGATACTGGTGGACATGGCTTTATACTCCAATAGGTGGTTTTTATTTTTTTCCACCTATCATAAAGCCATGTCTTTTTTTAGCAACACACCAACGCATTTACCGGAAGAGCCGAAAACTAATACTAATTTTCTCTGGAGGATCGGAAAGATGAAAAGGCATGTCGTGGTTTTATTTTTGGCGGGGTTGGCGATGACTGCGAACGCTAACCTTTTGACAAACGG
This sequence comes from Planctomycetaceae bacterium, assembly GCA_021372945.1. Taxonomy (GTDB): domain Bacteria; phylum Planctomycetota; class Phycisphaerae; order Sedimentisphaerales; family Anaerohalosphaeraceae; genus 4572-13. The sequence goes on from JAJFTK010000007.1 coordinate 251, forward strand.
CGATTTCAACACAGGTGATTTTAGCGGTTGGTGGACCTGGTCGCCTGATCCGGCTACTCAATCCATTTCGATCGAAACGGTTTACACCTACGACAGTACGTCCTGTGCGAAGATGGTATCTGCGACCGATGGTGCATGGCAGCAGTTGGGGCAAGATTTCAGCATTATGCCAAGCACAACGTACGCATTAAGCTTCATGTACGATGCGGCGCAATGGGCCGGAGCGGGCGTAGCAGTCAAGTATTTTGACGCCAGCTGGAACTATCTGAGTTATGACTGGTATTCGCTGGCCAATACAACAGGTTGGACGAGCTGGAATGGCAGCTTCACAACTCCGGCAGGCACAGGCTATGCTGAAGTAAGATTTGATGAGGGCAGTTGGGGCACAATGTATATTGACAACGTCGTTGTTGCTCCGGAACCTGCCACACTGCTGCTGCTGGGAGCGGGTGGATTGCTGTTTCGCAAGAGATAGCTTGAACGCGAGTTACGATCAGTAAGACAGAGAATCGATGGGAGCTGCCGTTGCGGGGCCTAAACGCGGGCCCGCAACGGGCCCCTGCGAAAGTGAATCGTGTCTGCGGAGAAAAGGAGCGGGCATGGAGTTTTTGTCTGCCTGTGCAAGCCCCGGTTTTTCCTAAGAGAGGGTAAAACGGTAGAGTGTATTGATGAGGTGCACGACGATGAGTAAGCGAATGATCGTTTTAATGTTGGGGGCGGTACTTTTTTCGCAGGCAAGCGCGGTGGAATTGCTTACCAACGGCAATTTCAACGATGTTACAGGCGGTGTTCCCGATGGCTGGTTTGTCTATATTGAAAACCCGGGCAGCGCCTGGTTCACAATGCAGAGTACATTTTCGCCCGATGGTTCGCCCACGGCCACGATGTATCTTGGCGAGGCCGCACCGGGTGTTGTACTCGGACAGGATGTGACGTTCCCATTTGAACCGAATACGGTGCCAACTCTGAATTTCAGTTGTTTAGTCAACACCCAATGGTCCATATGGGGCGATGCCATCGTCGAGATGACATTTAGCGAACCGAACGACACTTACGTTTCTTATGATCAATTCATCGTTTGTGAGAACAATCAGGGGATTCCTACGACATGGACAGCGTATACTCATTCCTTTGCGGTTCCTGCTAAAGCAGGAAAGGTACGGTTGGTCCTGCGAGGTTCCGATTGGATAAAAGGCTTATACTGGGATAATGTCTCTCTAAGTTATGTCGAAAAAAGGCAGGCGGAATTGCTTTCGCCGGCCAATTACGCTGCAGTTCCGTGGGAAGACCCGACGAATTGCGGCAACGGCATCAAATTGCATTGGGATGCGGCGGAATGGGCTGCAGGAGATCACTATATTTATTTAGGAACAAGCGAGCAGGCTGTCATTGACGCTACGACATCCGATCCGGAATTCGTGGGAACCGCGCCGCTGAATGACCCCAATTTTGTGTTGTCTTTGGCGGACGTTGCCAGGGGGCAGACCTATTACTGGAGAGTTGATGAGACAACCGATATCGGCGTCGTCAAAGGCTCATCCATCGGGCAGTTTACGGTCAGTCTGTTTACAGATATTGCTATTGAACCATTGCAGATCGCTTATGATAATACCGTTTCACCATATTACACCGAAACGCCTTTTGCTGCCGCCGGTTTGGCCTGTTCGACCGACTGGACGCGGGGCGGCAATCAACTGCTGGTTCTGGATGTTAAGGGCCACGACAATATGGCGGATTCCGTGTATGTTACGCTCGAAAGCAATAATGGGCTGCAAAGCGGCACCGTGCAGTACGGGGACGAAAGAGAACTGAATCAGCAAAGCTACGAGTGGTCCCACTTCTGGCCGATCGATTTGCAGGAATTTGCTGACCAGGGAGTTGTTTTGACCAATGTCACAAAGATCATCGTAGGAGTCGGAAACAGGATTGTTCCTGCCGCGGGAGGTTCAGGGACTGTGCTGATCGATAATATACGTCTGAGCAGTGCGATGTGTCTGCGGGCCTACACGCCGGCAGATATCAATTCCGATTGTGTCGTGGACATCTATGATCTGCTTGAAATCTCGAACAATTGGCTCAGCGAGGGTTACACCGTTACACAGCAGGCGCCCGCCCGCGGGCCTGTTTTGTGGTATGCATTCGACGAGGGCAGCGGCACGACTGCGGCCGACAGTTCCGGCTATGGTTATAACGGCACGCTGAGCGCTGCATCCTGGGGCGGCGCCGGAAGCGGCGTGAACGGGTCAAACTGTTTGAATTTGAATAACAGCGTTTTTGTGCAGGTCCCGATCGGTGCCGCCAACATCGGCGACCCGGCGTACCCGGTTGAGGATCCGAATCAATACCTGGGAGTTGAGTCAACCATTTGCTTCTGGGTTAAAGATCCCGGTCAGAGTGATACGGACAGTACATTTTTCATGATCGGCCCGAGCGATAGTCTGCAATGCTGGCTGGATGCAACCGGGAAGATGTATTATGATGCCGGAGCGATTCGGACGATTTGGACAGGCAGCAAGCGCTATGGCGATGACGTTATCTATACCAATCCCGGCTATCCGCAGGACCAGTGGGTTCATTATGCCTTTGTCAAGGACTATGATGCAAGCGACATGCGGATTTATCAAAATGGCAAACTCGTGGCCGAGGCTTTTAATGACAGCGACTATTCGCCCGTGGTTGATGGTATCGAGAGGTTCTTTGCCATTGGCGCCTGGCAATGGTCCGACGGCAGCGGCGGCTATGTCGATGGCCTGATGGACGATTTCCGTGTGTATGACTATGCGTTATCGGATGCCGAGGTTCTGTCCCTGGCGGCTACCGGCGGCGCAGCGGCAAGCCCAATGTATCAGCCGCTGATTATTCCGGCGGATGTTACCGGGGACAACACGATCGATCTGGAGGATTTTGCCGGCATTGCGCAAAGATGGTTAGAGCAAGCTGTGTATCCCGAATGATCTTGCGGGCAGGAGCAAAGGCGCTGAAAGTCTCTTGCCTGCAACAAAGTGAGACGCTGAATCTTTTTTAACGTGGAGAAAAAAGATATGAGCCAATCGCGTAAAGCGAAAAGTGCCGGGAACAAGGGATTTACACTAATTGAACTGCTGGTCGTGATCGCGATCATTGCTTTGCTGCTGTCTGTACTTCTGCCGAGCCTTAGAAAGGCCAAGAAACAGGCCCAGTCGGTGCTTTGTCTGTCTCAGCTTAGACAATGGGGTACTCTTTATACGCTCTATGCGTCCGACTACAACTCCCATTTGCCGGCAGGATGGAACAGCAAGAAAATGTGGATGACGGAACTGATGGCCTATTATCAGGATACGGACGATCTGCGTCTTTGCCCGGCTGCAAGAAAGTTTCTCTCTCAAACCGGCACTGCCGGAAGCTGGTGGACCGAGGCGGGTGAATTTTCAGCGTGGGGTGTCTATGGAGAGAACGGCTATCCGACTCCTTATTATGGCCAGGCAGGGCAGTACGGCAGTTACAGCGTCAATAGCTGGGCGCTGGATCCCCTGGAAGTAGGACTGCCGGGAACATATAACGTTCCAAAAAATTATCCTTACTATGACAATTTCTGGCGCAAGTTCAGCAATGCCAAAAGTCCGTCGCAAGTGCCTTTGATGGGAGCGGGGATGTGGGAAGGGGCCAGCCCCCTGGAGACGGATGCCGCTCCGCCGTCGCAGGGAGTCCAGGCACCAACCCAAAACGCGGTAAACAGCGGCGGACTCAGCACCTTCTGCCTGGACCGTCACAGCGGCGGGCCAAACTGGCTCTTCATGGATAACCAGGTTCGCAAAGTCGGGATGAAAGAGCTCTGGCGTCTTAAGTGGCATACCCAATGGGATAATTCGATTAGCCGCAGTCTTTGGCCGGAATGGATGCTGCACTATCCTGAGTTCTGAACCATTTGCAATTGGTCGGCCGGAACAATAAAATTAGCCTCTGCTTACAGCCGTCGTATATCCCCATGACGCCGGCTCACTAATATTGAGACAATAAACGAGCATAGAGGAATCGAAAGTGCAGAAGTATGTGTCTATTTTGTTATGGGCTGGAATAGTGTTGACGGCCAGGGCCGGTTTTTTGGCGAATGGCGATTTCAATGCAGGTGATTCGTCGGGTTGGTGGAAGTGGTCGCCCGATCCTGCCGCGCAATCTATTTCGATCGAGACATCTCACGCCTATGATGGCACTGCATGTGTAAAAATGGTGTCCGCGACGGACGGGAGTTGGCAGAATCTGGGCCAGAGTTTCGGCTGCACTGAAAACACAGCGTATGTGCTGAGTTTCGTATATGATGCACCGCAATGGGCCAAGGCGGGTATTGGACTTGTTTATTATGATTCCGGCGGGACCTCACTGGGCTATAAATGGTACACGCTGGCCAACACTGCCGGCTGGAAGAGCTGGGACGTCGGCTTCAGAACTCCGGCCGCCGCGGCTTACGCAGAAGTGAGATTCGACGAAGGCGGCTGGGGCACGATGTATGTTGACCGCGTGGATGTATCGGTCAACATCGGTCGTAAAGGCGCGGACGTCTCCTCCGTGGTGCGGCAGGAAGCGCAAGGTGTAAGATATCATGAGGACGGCATACGAAAGGATCCGCTTGTGATCCTGAAGAATCACGGCATCACGCTGGCAAGCATCCGATTATTTGTTAACCCCGGCATGAGCGATGAGGGCGCCTCGATGGACCTGCCCTATGTAACATCCCTGGCGGCAAGATGCAGGAATGCCGGAATGCAGATTCTGCTGTCTCTTCATTATTCGGATACGTGGACCAACCCCGGCACGCAAAGCAAACCCGCCGCATGGGAAGGCCTTACGCACGAGCAATTGGTGACGCAGGTGTATAATTACACCTATGACGTGGTCTCGGCGATTCAGCCGGAATATACCAAGATAGGCAATGAGACCAACTGCGGCATGCTCTGGCCCCAGGGAAACCTCTGCGATGGGAATTGGGCTAACTTCAGGGCGTACGTAAACGCGGGTCATAATGCCGCCAAAGCCGCGTGCCCGGGTACAATTACCCTTGTCCACATCAGCCCATCATCTGAGGCAATGGTTCAATGGTATTTTGATAATCTTTTGGCCGGCAGTATCTCGTTCGACAGGATAGCCCTGTCATTGTATCCTGAGTTTAACGGCGACTTGGCCAATATGACAGCCAGTCACGAGCAGGCCGCTAAATATGGCAAGCGCGTGATGATTGTTGAAATGGCCGATCATTACGCCGGGGTCGCAGGAAAGTCCGAGGCCACGCAAAAACAGTTTGTGAAAGATATGCTGGCGCTCAATCCGGATGCGATTTACTGGGAGCCGTTATGTTTCCGCGGCGCGATTGGATACCGGTCGCTGTTTAAACAACTTTATCCCGGTTCCAATGATTGGCACAATTGTGAAATGACGGAAGGTCTTGCGGGGTTTGGCTATCCTTATGGCGATTTCACCGAGGACGGCGTGATCGATATTCGAGACCTTGCCGCTTTTGCACAATGGTGGCTGCTCGATGGCTGCAATCAAACCGCAGGCAAGGACCTGGACGACAACTGCCGTATCAACCTTTATGAATTGTCTGTTTTCGCGCAGAATTGGTTGTGATTTGAATACCTGCGCCGGGATCTGACGATGGATAAGCTGCTTTTAGACAAGTTCGAAATCATTCTAAGGAAGGAAATGAAAAATGCGAGGATTGGCAGTAATTATAATGGGTTTTGCGGCGGCATTCTGCTTGAAAGCTCAAACCACGTATGAAATAAACATAGATAAGCCCGAAAAACAAATTCTAAGAGGTCATCTTGACCTGGGCGGGAAAAACCCTGCCGGCGAAGAGATTTCCGTCAACAGTTACTTTATCGAAAAAGACAGCAAGCCCTTCTTTCCAGTCCTGGGAGAATTTCACTATTCCAGGTATCCGCAGGAATATTGGGAAGAATCGATCCGCAAGATGAAAGCGGGCGGTATCAATGTCATCGCCACGTATGTGTTCTGGAATATCCATGAACGTCAGGAGGGGAAATTTGACTGGAGCGGGGACCTTAACCTCAGGAAGTTCATCGAGCTGGTCAAGAAGAACGATTTATATACGATCGTTCGCATGGGGCCGTTCTGCCATGGAGAAATGCGAAATGGCGGAGTTCCTGACTGGCTCTACGGAAGGACCTTTGAGGTACGGAGCAATGATCCGGAATACCTTGCCTATGCGGATCGCTTGTATGGTCAAATCGCAGAGCAAATGAAGGGATTGCTCTACAAGGATGGGGGCCCGGTCATTGGCATTCAACTAGAAAACGAATACCAGCATTCTGCCGCACCGTGGGAATTTGGCTATGCAGGCGCAGAGGCAGGCAGTCGAAAAGAATGGGTGGCGGCTGACAGAGAAACATCACTCGTTCATGAACAGATCGCGGTTACGGATGGCAAGAATCCCTGGTCCGAGTATGGGAAAAAACACATGGCTGCCCTTAAACAGCTTGCGCAAAAACATGGGATCGATGTTCCCTTGTACACCGCAACCGGCTGGGGTAATGCCACCATCGTTGACAAAGGCAGTTTACCTGTCACGGCCGGGTATGCCTATCCTTTCTGGGCCGACCCTGCGCCTTCGCCATTTTATCTGTTTAAGGATATTCATGAAAAGCCTGATTACAGCCCCGTCAGTTACGACCCTAAATTGTATCCCTCTGTTCCTGCGGAAATTGGTCCGGGTATCCAGGTTAAGTGGTCGCGCCGGCCGCCGGTCCCCTATGAAAGCGTCACTCCTCTGATGGTGAGGATTATCGGCAGCGGTTCAAACGGAATCGGCTACTATATGTACCATGGCGGAACCACACCTTCCTTTGACGGAAAATTTTATAATGAGCAAGCCAATGGTATTCCTCGCATGAACTATGATTTCCAGGCGCCGATCGGCCAGTACGGGCAGGTCCGCGCTCATTTCAAATCCCTCAGGATGCTGCACCATTTTCTGCAAAGTTATGGTGAAGTGCTGGCGCCGATGAAAACGGTGCTGCCGGAAACCAATGCGGGCATTGCGCCGAAAGATATTGAAACGCTCAGGTATGCGGTTCGCTCTTATGGGGATTCTGGTTTCCTGTTCATGATCAATTTTCAGGACCACCTGGAATCCAAGAGCATTGATGATGTAAGCATTAAGATTGCGGCCGGGAATGAAACCGTTTCTTTCCCCGTAAAAGGAACCTTTAGTCTTCCTGCCGGCAGCAGCGCGATTTTCCCGTTCAATCTGAAGCTTGAAAAGACTGCGGTTAAGTCGGCCACTGTCCAGCCGCTGACAAGACTTGATCGACCGGGCGCGAAGTACTATGTATTCAGCAGCCTTGATGGTATTGAGCCGGAAATTATCTTTTCCGACGGAGTTAAGATCGCTGCGCTGAACAATGCGGCGACCGCGACGATCGGATCATTGCGGAAAGTCTCCGGAAAAGCGGACGAGCCGTTTTCCTTTGATGCTGATGGTGTCCATATTCTTGTTATTCCGCAGCAAATGGCGTTCAATGCAGCTGTCATTAAAGACGATCTTTACATCACAGATGCGCTTCTCCTGGACGCGCATAAGAGTATTCAGCTTGTCAGCAGAAAAACAAACAATACATTACATGTTTTCCCGGCCAGGAAAGAACCTGTGGCGGCTTCAGCAGCGGATGTTAAGAAGACGGCTGCTGTATTTGACGGATTTTCTTCTTATGAAATCTCTTTCGAGCAGGTCCGTCCGGATATCACAATTGAGAAAGCCACTAATAGAAAATATGTCCTGAAACTCAATGCTGATATTTCGAACCTCAACGATGTGTTTGTTGAAGTCGATTATGTGGGCGACCGCGGACTGGCTTTTATCGACGGCAAGCTGATTACGGATCATCTTTTTTATGGCGGCAAGTGGCAGATTGGGCTCAGGAAATTTGCCCCTGTATTGAAAAACGACCAGATGGTGTTTGTCTTCCACCCCATGTATTCGGATTATCCGTACCTGGAGGATCTAAACAGCCGCCCGGCGTTTGACGGCAAGGGCTCGCTCCTGCAAATCAATGGATTCGAGATCGTGCCCGAGTACAAAGCGACGCTTACCTTTTAATTGCATGAGCAACAAGGGGCAGGTATGGACATTTTATTATTTTCGTGTCGCCGAGTTCTTGCTTGTATCAAGATGCTTTTTTTTACCTTTTTCAGTCTTTCTCTGCCGGGCCTGGCGGCCCTTGTGAATCCGGATTTTGAAACCGGCAGTCTTTCCGGCTGGAGCGCAAAATCTCGAAATTCGCATACGACCTTTTCCATTATTAGTTCCGACCCGGCCTCGGGTGTTTACAGTGCGAGGATCTCAACCGTTGATTCGGATCAAGCGGAAATGATCCAAGCTGTAACGGGCCTCGAGAATGGCATTTACTCGCTGACGGCAAAAATGAAGAATAGCGGCGGCCAGAAATTCTGCTATTTGAGTGTCTGGGGGTATGGCGGGCCGGAAAAGCGAGCCAGTCTTCCCGTTTCTAATACCTGGAAGCCGATTCTGATTCGCGGCATTGAAATCACGAAGGGACGTCTGGACGTGGCTTTTTGCACCGATGCCGCTGCCGGCCAGTGGTCCCAGCTTGATCAGTTGAAACTCGTTAAGGACGGCATTCCTTATACCCTGCTGATCGGAGGCGATATTACCGAACTGCCCAAGGTGGAAGATGCCGGCGGACGGTTTTATGAAAATGGAACTGAGAAAGATTGCCTGGAGATATTGAAAAACAATGGATGGAACATCGTCCGGATTCGATTGTACAACGACCCCGGCAATCCCGGCTTTTCTCCCTCAAAACGCCTGCCGACCGGGTATCAGAATCCCGCGGCGACGCTCGCTTTGGCCAAACGCGCCAAGAACAAGGGTTTCCAGATCCAGCTCAGTTTCCACTATAGTGACTACTGGAGCAACCCGGGCACACAAACGAAACCGCATGAGTGGGAGGGCCTGTCATTCAGTCAGCTTAAAACGGCTCTTTATGACTTCACCTATTCGTTCATGCTGCAGATGGCTGTCCAGGGGACATCGCCGGAATTTGTCAGTATCGGCAACGAGATACCCGGGGGCATTCTGTTTCCGGACGGCAGCACGTCTAATTGGCCGCAATTGGCCCAATTGCTAAATGCCGGCTACAACGCGGTCAAGGCCGCATCTCCTTCGTCACAGGTCATTCTGCATCTGGACGATGCCTGCAATTATGATAAGTATAATTACTTCTTCGGCAATTGCGGCACGCATGGAGTTCAATATGACATCATCGGCGTTTCGTATTATCCATTCTGGACGGAGAATACAATCGAGGAGTTGAAGGTCTTTCTCGATGCCGTCAGCGAAAAATTCAACAAGCCGCTGATGATCATGGAAACCGGCTACAATTGGAACCCAACCCGCAGCGATGGGCGTGCCGGCCAGTTAGCCAACAACGGTCCCATGCCCTATCCAAGTACACCTGAAGGCCAGAAGGATTTCATGCTGGAGCTATTCAGTGCAATACCGGCTGTTCAAAACGGTAAATGCATCGGCGATCTCTACTGGGACCCGGTTATGATTACCGCCTCCGGTGTGGGGTGGGAACTGGGGGCTCCGAACGTTGTGGATAATACGACGTTATTTGATTTTAAGGGCAATGCGCTGCCGGTCCTGGGCGCCTTCAAAAACAATGGGACTTATCTTCCGCCTGCCCCTGCCGCGGCGGCATCCATGCGTAATTAGGTTTGCGGCGATGGCTGCCTTCGCAAACGGATTAACGTATTTCAGTAAACTGCGCCGGGCATCTGGTTCAATCTCGGGGTACCCTGTTCAAGAGCGTGTGCTCTGCAATTTGACATTCATCTAAAGGGTATCCTATGAAGCAAGTAATGGAACGAGCCGAACTGAAGCGTTTCGATGATCCTGACGAAACGCGTGAGATCCCCAAAGGCCGGGTCGATCTGGTTCACATTGCCGGCGATGTTATCGGCCGGCTGATCCTCGAGCCCGGTTGGCGATGGTCAACCTCTGTTAAACCGATCGTCAAGACCAAAAGCTGCCAGGAATCCCACCTTCAATACCAGTTGTCTGGCGTCCTGAAGGTACGAATGGATGATGGCACCGAATTCGAATGTCACGCCGGCGATGTGTCTTTTTTGCCGCCCGGCCACGATGGATGGGTCGTTGGCGACGAGCCTGTTGTGCTGGTTGACTTTCAGGGCATGAAGAAGTATGCCGTGCAGCGCGAATAAAGGCCAACGATCACCGATTTAGTTGAGGACTCTTTGAATTGCCGGTAAGAGCAGGTTTGCCTGCCAGTTCAGCAGTATTTCATTTTTGCGTATCTCTTCGAGCGTTACGGCATGGTTGAGTACGATGCGGGTCAGCGCCTGTCTCGATGCGATCAGATTGAGCGGCAGGTTCAATCCCTGGGCGATCGTTTCGCACTCATCCTTGAGTAAATTCACTACTCGCCTGACCTTTTCCGAAAGCTTCTTTGAAGGATCGCTTCGCCGGGGGCCGGGCCACTGCTGGGGCGGCAAGGCTTGGGCAGCCTTCAGTTCGTCGATCAGCGCTTTACTGTATCGCCGCGCGTGACGCACGGGGAATTCCTTGTCATCCTCAACCGGTTTTCGCCGGTGAGCGCCCCAGGCGGCCAACTTCAAAAGGTCCTCATTGCGCAGGATCATAAATGGGGCGATATTCGTTTTTCGAGCCATCCTGTCGCGCCACGTCCACAACTGACGCAAGAATGCCATTTCGCGAGGTTTGAGCACCCCGCTGGCTTTGATCCTCCATTGATCCTCTTCGACGGGCGGCTCTTTTGCTGTCAGCGCCTGTCGAACGGATGCCCGGCAGGATTCCTCATGCCAGGCAAGCCGTCCCAATTGATTCAGGCGTTCTTCCAGGTACTTTTTGATCTCCAGCAAACACTGGGTGTCAACGGCGGCATACTCCAGCAGGTAATCCGGCAGGGGACGCCGGGACCAATCTGCCTTTTGGTAGCGTTTGACCGTCGGGACCCCGACCACTTCATGCATCATGGCCGAAAGCCCAACGTTCTTCATTCCTGCCAGTCCGGCGGCCAGCATGGTATCAAAAACCGGGGCCTTGGGCACAAATCCAAAATCCCCTAACAGCATTCGCAAATCGTAACCCGCATCATGAATGATCAGATTCTTTTCTGACAAGATCGTTAGAAATGGCCCCATCTCAATGTCGGCAAGCGGATCCACGATATAATTCTGGTGATCGATCGTGATCTGGATCAGGCAAACCTTGGGTCGATAATGATGAAAACTGTCCGCCTCCATGTCCAGCGATACAGTTTCTGTCCCACGGAGACTGTCCAGCATGGCAGCCAGATGTGTCGGCTCTTCAACGATAATATGTGACATAAAAAACCACTTTAAAGAAGTATATCCCTATTCGTAATCGCTAATTTGACACGCAAACCCGCGGGGTGTCAACGATTTACCTGAAAATAATCCATCCGCGTGTCTTCCTTTGAATTTCGTTTGAAAGATCGGGCTTGGTTGACATAATGCATCTTTAAGGATACTATAGGTCAGAATTTTTGTTCACGGACAACGCATTGGTAACCAAAACCGACAATCAAATTACCATCCTTGCGATCGAGACAAGCTGCGATGAAACCGCCGCGGCAGTCGTCAGCGACGGCAAGCTCATCCGTTCGTCCATCGTGGCGTCTCAGACGGCCCTTCACGAAAAATATGGCGGCGTGGTTCCCGAGATCGCCTCCCGCGCGCACGTTGAAAACATCTACCCGGTTATCTCGGCTGCTCTGGAGCAGGCAAATGTCTCAAAGGAGCAGATCGATGCGGTGGCAGTCGCTAACCAGCCAGGTCTTGCGATCGCGCTGATGGTGGGTGTTACGGCGGCAAAGACACTGGCCTTCGCCTGGGGAAAGCCGCTGATCGCCATCAATCATGTACATGCGCACCTGCAATCGGCATTACTCGAAGCCGAGTCATTGGAATTGCCGGCGGTCGCCTTGATCGTTTCCGGCGGACATACGAATCTGTACGAGGCCAGGACGCCTCTGGATCTGACGCTGCTGGGCAGGACGATTGATGATGCGGCAGGCGAGGCCTTCGACAAGGTCGCCGCTATTCTGGGGCTGCCTTATCCCGGCGGACCGCATATTGAAAAGGCTGCACGGCAGGGCAATCCCAAAGCGATCCGCTTTCCACGGTCGCTCATGCAGAAGGACTCGCTTGATTTCTCATTCAGCGGTCTCAAGACCGCCGTACTGTACCACTGCCGCGGCCAGGATATGAAAGGTCAGAATCGTGTTGCCGCCATGAGCGAACAGGAGATCGCCGATATTGCCGCCTCTTTTCAGGCAGCTGTGATCGACGTGCTGGTCAGAAAAACAAAACGCGCCGCCAGGAAGTTCGGCGCAAAAAGTGTGCTCACGGGCGGCGGCGTCGCCTGCAATAACGCCCTGCGCCAGGCGATGGAAGCCATGTGCCGCAAGGAACATTATAAGCTGCTGGTTGCGCCAAAACGGTACTGCACCGATAACGCCGTGATGATCGGCTCGTTGGCGTACTATAAGTACAAAGCAAACCAATTCGCCGCGCTGGATCTGGAACCCAGCGCGACGGCGTAGCTCAAGCTTCCAGCTTGAGGCCCCGAAATTGGAAGCTTCGGCTACAACATAAACTGATGCAGGGAGAATGCCAATGAAGCGAATGGAATTTCAGAACAGGCTCTCAAGATTTACTATAACGATGTTATTCACGTGCGCGTGTACGGCTTTTGCGCAATCGACGATTACCGTATCAGCCGATCAGCCGGGCAAGCCTGTTGCCAAAACAATGTGGGGCATCTTTTTTGAAGATATCAATTTCGGCGCTGACGGCGGCTTGTACGCCGAACTTGTGAAGAACCGCTCGTTTGAATTTGATGAACCGATGATGGGCTGGTCGCCAATCCTAAGCGCCGACTCGGACGGCAAGACGGATATTGTTGTCAAACAGCCTTTTAACGAGAACAACCCGCATTGCCTGCGGATGAGCGCATCGAGGGGTCAGCCCTTCGGCATCGAGAATGAAGGCTTTCGCGGCATGGGCATCCGGCAGGGGCAGTCGTATTGGTTTTCGGTTTATGCCCGGCATATAGGTCCGGGGGCGATGAGCCTGAAGACCAAGGTCGTTGGCGCGGGCGCCCAGTCGATCATGGAAGGCACGATCGAAAATATCAGCGGCGATTGGAAGAATTATACGTGCAAAATGGAGGCCAATGCCACAGATGCAAAATGCAAGTTGAACGTTTTCCTCGGTTCTTTTGGCTCCGTTGACCTCGATATGGTCTCGTTGTTTCCCGCCGAAACTGCGCAGATGAAAGATCGTCCGATCCCCGGCCTTCGCAGCGACCTGGTCACGATCCTTGCCGACCTCAAACCCGGCTTTTTGCGTTTTCCGGGCGGCTGTATCGTCGAGGGCATGACGCTGAGCAATCGGTATGAATGGAAAAACACGATCGGCGACATCAACGAGCGCAAGACGATTATCAATCGCTGGAACAAGGAATTCAGACACCGTCTGACGCCGGACTATTTCCAATCGTACGGGCTTGGATTCTACGAATATTTTCTGCTGTGCGAGCAAATCGGCGCAGAACCCATGCCGATCATCAACTGCGGCATGGCCTGCCAGTTCAATACCGGCCAAACCGTCGCAGTCGATAAACTTGCGCCATTTGTGCAGGATACGCTCGATCTGATCGAATTCGCCAACGGTTCCGCCGACAGCCAATGGGGCGGCGTCCGTGCCCGGATGGGCCATCCGGAGCCGTTCAATATGAAAATGCTTGGCGTCGGAAATGAGCAGTGGGGGCCGCAGTATGTCGAACGCTACAAGGTGTTTGCCAAGGCGCTGAAAGAAAAGTACCCGCAGATCCAATTGATCGCCGCCACCGGCAGCGATCCGGCGATCTTCCCGAACGGTCCCAATGAAGTCGAATACCTCTGGGGCGAGTGGCGCAAGCTCGATCCTGATATTGTGGATGAGCACTTTTATCGTCCCGCTGACTGGTTCTTCAAGAACTCCGCACGCTATGACAGCTATGACCGCAAGGGCCCCAAATTGTTTGTCGGCGAGTACGCGGCCATTAGCGGCAGCGTCGGCAGCCCGCAGAACAAGAACAATCTCGGCTGCGCCCTGGCCGAAGCGGCCTTCATGATCGGCCTGGAGCGCAATGCCGATATTGTTTCGATGTCGTCATACGCGCCCTTGTTTGCGCATGTCGATGCGTGGCAGTGGACGCCGGACCTCATCTGGTTTGATAATCTCAACGTTTTTGGAACGCCGAACTATTACGTGCAGAAACTCTTCAGCACCAATCGCGGCGACTCTGTTCTGCCGACATCCATCCTGGACCAGGACAAAACTCTTTATGCCTCCGCTGTTCGCGCAGGCAAACAGATCATTCTCAAGGTTGTCAATGCGTCCGCTGAAGATGTCACAACCGACATTGATCTCAAAGGCATTCAGGCAGTCAACTATGCCGGTGGACTCGTTCTATCCGGCAGCCCGCGAGATGAGAATTCTCTCACGGAGCCCACAAAGGTGGTGCCGGTCAAGGCTGAGCCCTACAACGTGGCGGGTCCGAAGTTCACGTATTTGTTTAAGCCGTATTCAATGACCGTGCTGCAGTTGGAAGTCGAATAGATGGACCGCAAACAGATCGAAGAATTGCTTGAAGACGTGCGCGACGGCCGCCTCAGTGTGCACGAGGCGGTCGAGCGGCTGCGTCATCTTCCGTACGAGGACATCGGTTTTGCCAAGGTGGACCATCACCGACAAATTCGCTGCGGCTTTCCTGAGGTGATCTATTGCCCCGGCAAATCCAACGAACAGATCGCCCAGATCATGCTGCGCCTTGCGCCGACCGGCCACAACATCCTGGCCACTCGCGCGACGCCGGATGTTTTTGAGAATGTCAAGAAGCTCACCAGTCTTGAAAAGCTGCGCTACGAATCGCCCGCGCGGATCATCGTTTTGGAGCAAGCGCCTGCCGATTGCGAAACCGGAAGCATCATGATCGTCACCGCCGGAACCGCCGACATGCCCGTGGCCGAAGAGGCCCGCGTGGCCGCGCACATGCTCGGCCAGCACGTCGAGCTGATTGCCGATGTCGGCGTCGCGGGCCTGCATCGCCTGCTCGTTCATCTCGACAAGCTCCGCAAGGCGAACGTGATTATCGTCATCGCCGGTATGGAAGGCGCCCTGGCCAGCGTGGTGGGCGGTTTGGTGAGTTGTCCCGTCATCGCGGTGCCGACCAGTGTCGGTTACGGCGCCAGCTTCGAAGGCCTGGCGGCGCTGTTGGCGATGCTCAATAGCTGTGCCTCCGGCGTGACGGTCGTTAATATCGACAACGGCTTTGGCGCTGCCTACGCGGCCGCCATGATCAACATGAAAATCGCAGGGAAATAGATGATGCAAAGAATAACTGAATTGCCGAAACTTGCAGTACGGGCTGCCGACAGTCACAAGGGGATGTTTGGGCGTGTGCTGGTGGTGGGCGGCAGCGTTGGCTTCAGCGGGGCGGTGGCGATGGCGGCGCGTTCGGCGCTGCGAAGCGGCGCGGGCCTGGTGTGCGCGGCCGCACCCGAATCCGTTTTGCCGATTGTGGCTGCTCTTGACCCTTGCTATACGACCGCGGCGCTGAATGAAGATGCGAACGGTCAAATCTCAATGCAGGCAGTCAACAGCGTCCTGCAGCTTGCCAAAGAAAACGATGTGACGGCCTTCGGTCCGGGAGCCGGCACAGGCCCCGGCGTATCTGAGTCTCTCTCGATTCTTTTGAATGAAAGTGAACTCAAGCTCGTCATCGATGCCGACGGTTTAAACGTTCTGGCCGCAAATGGCGGCGTTGGTGGATGGCATACGCGCAAGAAAGCGCAATGCATTCTTACTCCGCATCCCGGTGAAATGCAGCGCTTGTGGAACAGCGTCTTTCGCGATGCGATGCCTTCGGACCGCGAGCAGTGTGCCGTTCAGTTTGCACAAAAGACCGAAGCGATCATCGTGCTTAAAGGCAATCGCACGGTCGTAACCGACAGCGAAAAAGTTTACACCAACATATCAGGCAACCCCGGCATGGCAACCGGCGGCTCCGGCGACGTACTCACCGGCGTCATCGCCGCGCTTATCGGCCAGGGCCTATCGTTGTTCGACGCTGCGGTGCTGGGCGTCTATGTGCATGGACGTGCGGGCGACTTGGCGGCCGATGAGTTTGGCCAGGTCTCGCTTATCGCCACAGATATCATTGAGAAGCTCCCGGCGGCGTTCAAATCCTTACGTTGATGCCGGCGAAAAGGCGATATTCAAAAGTAACTTCAATAATTTATCCGCTTTAATGCTGGTGTATTATCGGCCCTTTTAATACTGAAAACGCAATTCTAAAGTAAATTTTACCTCATCGCCGATAAAATCCAGCACATCCGGGCAACTTGCCGCGTACAAAGCTGTT
This sequence comes from Planctomycetaceae bacterium, assembly GCA_021372945.1. GTDB lineage: Bacteria > Planctomycetota > Phycisphaerae > Sedimentisphaerales > Anaerohalosphaeraceae > 4572-13. The sequence goes on from JAJFTK010000007.1 coordinate 16,743, forward strand.
TTCCGGAAAAACCCCGAACAGTGTTTGGTTGTACCGTCATTTTTGCTATACTTTAATTAGGATTAAGGACCGGAACCTATTCACGGCATTCAGCGTACAATTAAAGGGAATTACAGTAATGAGGGCTCACCATGATTAACGCGAAACCGACGGTAGTGCACGTCACGCATGAAGCAGCAGGCAAGATCGGCGGTATTGGGGCCGTTCTGGATGGCATGTTCACCAGCAAATCGTACCAGGAGGAAGTGGATCGTACGATTCTGATCAGTCCTTTATTCAATACCGAAGGAGATGTCTCCAAACGCCTCGGAGAGGGCGGTGAAGTGCTTTATTCCTCGATGGACGGCCTGGTCCGTTCCAATTATATGGCCGCGTTTCGCCGCATAGAAACGCTCTACAACGTCGAGATCGTCTATGGCCGCCGGACCTTCATCGATCCCATGAACGGCGTCACCAGCCGTCCGGAAATTATTCTCATTGATATTTCACGGATGGACTCCGGTCCCCTCAACGAATTCAAAGGCGCGCTCTTCCGCGAATTCGGGATTCGCAGCAACATGTACGAGCATCTTTGGGAATTCGAACAATACATGCGCCTGGCGGTGCCCGGCATCGCCGCGATAAAAGCCATCGGCGCCGCCGAACCCGACAAGCCGACGATCATCGTCTCTCATGAATTCATGGGCATGCCGATGGCGCTGGCCGGCATTCTGGATTCCTATGATTTCAAAACCGTGTTCTACGCGCACGAAGTGGCGCCCATCCGGCGGATCGTCGAAGCTCATCCCGGCCATGATACCATGTTCTACAATGTCAGCCGCAAGGCCCGCCAGCAGGACCTTTATGTCAATGACGTCTTCCCGGACCAGCGCAGCTTTTTCAAATATACGCTGGTCGATGCCGCGCGCCACTGCGACAACATCTTGGCCGTGGGCGATTGCGTCGTGGATGAATTGCGCTTCCTGTCGCCGGAGTTTCGCCTGGCCGATATCGATCTGACCTATAACGGCATCCCTGCTTACCAGATCACACTGGCCGAAAAATACCAGTCGCGTGAGAAGCTTCAAGAGTACTGCCGCAACCTGCTCGGATGGAAACCTGATTTCATCTTTACCCATGTCACGCGCCTGGTCCTCAGCAAGGGTCTGTGGCGCGATCTGCGCGTGCTGGAACATATGGACATGCGGTTCCGTGCCCTCAACTATACCGGCGTGCTGCTGGTCCTGAGCACCGAGACACACCGCCGCCGTGCGCAGGATATTCAATGGATGGAATCGATGTATAACTGGCCCGTGGCGCATCGCGAAGGCATGCCCGATATGTCCGGCGGAGAGGCTTCCTTCTATGCCGGCGTCCAGGAATTTAACGCCAGGAGCCGCAACATCAAGGTTGTTTTCATCAACCAGTTTGGTTTCGATCGCCTAAGCTGCGGCTCGCGCATGCCGGCGGATATGGAATTCATGGATATCCGCAAGGGCAGCGACGTCGAATTTGGGCAAAGCATCTATGAGCCGTTCGGCATCGCCCAGCTTGAACCGCTCACCTTCGGCGGCATCTGTGTGCCGACCTCCATCTGCGGGTGTGCCGGGTTTGTCAAGGCCGTTACAGAGGGCAAAGATGTGCCCAACGTGATCTTCGCCGACTATACGGAACTCAATGGCGACGCCGGAATGTGCCTGGAGGATATGCTCCGGATCGACCGCAGCTACCGAGACGCCATCGAGCACAAGATCAGCGAAAAGGTCGCCCTGGAGATCTGTGCCCGGCTGCCCAAGAATGACCAGGAATTTAATACCATGCTGCAAACCGGATACGAATTAGCCCGCCACATGGGCTGGGAGAGTGTGGTCAGCAATTACGTGCTCAAGGGCTTTCATAAAGCCATTCGCAAGCAGCACGCAACCCGGCTGATCGCAGGGTAAGCTTGTCCCTAACAGGCAGTTTGCGGCTCCTTATTTGGGGGGGAACGTTTGTTGCGTTCCCCTTTTTTTGTTAGTGGCATGGACCCGTGATATGGCCGTCTGGCCATGTCTCCACGGGCGAGACGAGGCTGTGTCGTAATTTGTTTTTAACTCATGATCTCCGGGCGAACTGCCTTTCTTTTTCTAAAGATTTATGATTTTCTCTTTGTCCGCTTCTATGGCTCTGTTTTTTTCAAATTCTGACCTTGCATTGGGTTCTGTCC
>JAJFTK010000015.1 GCA_021372945.1 Planctomycetaceae bacterium
TTACTACGCCCACGACCATCTGTACAGCCCCGTAGCGGTATTTGGCTCCGCCGGCACGCCCTACGAGCGATATGAATATGATGTCTACGGTGAGGTGACGATTTGGGATGGCACGTTTACTGCTACGCGCACGGCCTCCAATTGCCAGAACCCCTACACTTTCACCGGCCGCCGGCTGGACCTGCTGGACCCCGATGGTGCCGGCAGCTATCAGCTCAAACTCATGGACTACCGCGCCCGCTCCTACGACCCCGAAACCGGACGGTTTATGCAACGAGATCCGCTGGGTGTGAATCCAATATATGCATTTGGACAATCTTATACATATTACGATGGGATGAGTTTATATGAATATGCGAAGAGTAATTCGTTGCTCAATGCTGACCCATCTGGCTTGAGGAGAAGGAGAAGGTCTGAAGAGCGAAATAGAAGGAGGATAATAAACCTCGACATGTTTGACGAAAGAGGGCAAGAATTATTTAGCAATTGGCTAAGCGGTGACTATACAGAGATAACATATACTGAGGGAGTTTGGGGGGAGTATATGATGGCCAACACTATATTAACGCCGAATCTATGTAATCGTGTTAGATCTGATGCGATTTCAAGGACAAGTTCCGGCCAAATCAATAATAATTTTGCGGCAGCAATTGAAAATGGCTATTTTACAGGGTACGAAATGTTGCATGGAACTAATGCTACTGTTGGAGGTTTTACAATGGTTGGTTCCGCAACCGTGCAAAGGGATGCTGCCTGTTGTTATTTAATCGATTACGCGATTACTTATACCTGGAACGATATAATTGATCCAAATCCAAGATATCGCGATGATATAATATTAGATTGGATTTTCGAGTTGTTTTATGATCCACAAGATTATGTAGTTCATATTGTATGGACACAAAATGCAAAGGTAAAGGTGTGCAATCGTAGAATAGTTGAATTCGAGGGATATCCGTGTGGAGATGAATAGAATGTCCAAATTTACTCTGCCATGCTTGTGTGCTGTTCTTTTCTCTATGTGTTCCTGTCGCGACAACACAGAGAAAGTGCATATGAAGAAAGATATTATCGCTGAGTATGGTCAATACATAACCAAAGAAGGCTGTATACTAACTGTCGATGAAAGTCCTTCAGGAATATTGCTTTATACTCTGCAACGCCCTGACGGGACAGTATTGATCGATTCCAAATCTGGTCCTCATGTTGGACTTTACCAGACTTGGCGACTCCTATGGGATTACACTTCAGAATCTCTGTGGGTAGACAGCAGTGACGTTGGGCTGTATGCTTGGACCAAGAAAGACAAAGACGTCTATGAATTTGCATTTATTAAACCACGTGACAGAACTGAAATAGAGCAAATTGTCCCACAATTATTGTGGGATTCCGCAAATCTGAAATTAATAAAGTGAGAGGGAGGGCAACGGGGTTGTTGAAAAGGGATAGGCACCGGGACAGGCACCAATAAAAATTGAAATGCATTGATAAGGATGACGTGTAAGAATTATGGACCAGCGGGTAGTCCTGCAAACGGGCGTTTCCGGCGACACAGAAACGGATGAATACTTGGAATGAAGCACCAAAATGAAGATCAACCTTCTAATTGTCTTAATGCTGTTAATATTCTTTTCCGGCTGCCGAAGTCTGCAGCCTATTTCGGCATTGGTGACCTGCAAGCAGCAATGCAAGCTGGACATGCCCAGGATTGTCTTTGTCTCCACCGAGCACGATTTTGGCAAGGTCGATGCCGGCTCACAGAACACCTGCACCTTCGAATTCATCAACGATGGCGACAAGGACTTGATCATTGAGGAAACGAAATGGACTCAGAAACTTAGTAACGCTCTTTGGGAAATAAAACATGGTTGACGCCCTGGGCCGAAGGATTGAGAAGGTGAAAACTAGTGACAGTCACCTATTAATTGACAATCGAATAAGTGATGAGGACGCGGCCCAAAAAATAAAAATAGACAGAGCATGTCCGACCCTTTTATTTTTTCTCGATGCCATAGTTAGAATTATGGATGGTAACTAGAAGATATTGTTGGATATACGCTGCTTTGGATCACAGGGATTACTTATTATGATACACTTTATTGTATGTTATGGAAGTGTTATAAATGTGCTAGGGATAGCCGCCATTGTCGTCATAATTGTTTTTTTATGGAGATATCAAAAACACCTATTTTGCCGTTGTCCTTCGCTGGTTATAACTTCAAAGCCATTAGTATTTCGAACACCAAAAAAGTTTTGGTATTCGACTATGGTTGCATTTGGTCTAATTGCTTCTATCATTTGCATGATGCAAACGATAAGTCATTGTATAAACCGATCAGATACATCTAATTGTTGGTTGCATGCAGCTATGAAGATTACTCTCGCTCTCAGTGCACTTTTCTTTATGGTTGTCAGTGCGTATATCACAGAAAAGAATAATTACGTTTCGATAAGTTTAGATAGAATTGAATTTAGGTTTGGCCGCAAGTCAGAAATCATCCAAGTTCAATCTGTCCAATCAATCATAACGTCACGGTCTGCATTTAGGTTCTGTTTGCAAGGCAGGAAGGATGTCTATCTTAACAAAGGGTATTTGCGTTTTTTAGAAGGAGGCAGTTTGCTGATGCGATTGATTGAAGAATTTGGTGAAAAACATGTGCCATAAGATAGTGCAGTTCTTCAAAAAAAGAAAGGGGCAGATACCTTTTGCATAACCTCTTGGCCAATCAGTACTTGCTCGCACCGTGTCCTGTGGTTATCGTTCACTGTCAGCACCTCGCTCGGCGTTACAGGTTGTGGCATTGTTCAGTCATTACGATCCTGCTATTAACGGAAGAATAGAAGATTTCGACCCCTTTCAGGGCCGAAGGGGTGCACCGGCGATAATCTGCCCCGGTTTCACTGCGTTGCACCGGGGGGTTATTCCTGCTTGACCGCTGCGCGGCCGCAAACACGGCCTCTCTGTTTTTTTATCGTTTGCGCTGTCGTAAACATCGCACTTTTCATCCAAAGAATCAGGATCCGGCATAATTTTGATGCAAAAGCACCGACTTTTGACGGGTTAGGGGTCAAAATTGGTTTAAAACAAAGCTCTTATGGTTTAGTATTTTGGCGATATGTCGAACCGTGATGCCGCATATAGTGTTGTCAAGCGACTCCGGCTTGAAGGGTTTGTGGCCCTTTTTGCCGGCGGGTGCGTTCGCGACCGGCTGCTGGGACGGCCGGCCAGCGACTATGATGTCGCGACGGACGCCCGGCCGGAACAGGTCATTGCGCTGTTTCGCCGCACGCTCAAGATCGGGGCACAGTTTGGCGTCGTGATGGTATTGCTTGACTCCGTGCAGGTCGAAGTAGCGACGTTCCGCACGGAAGGGGGCTACCAGGACGGGCGGCACCCCGCGCACGTGGAATTCGCCTCGGCCCGCGAGGACGCGGCCCGGCGTGACTTTACGGTCAACGGCATGTTCTATGACCCGCTCGAAAAGCAAGTGCTGGATTTTGTCGGCGGGCGCGAGGACCTTGAGAAAAAGGTTCTCCGAACCATCGGCGAGCCGGACGAGCGATTTGCCGAGGATTACCTGCGGCTGCTGCGGGCGATCCGGTTTGCGGTCAAGCTGGATTTCAGCATCGACGCCGCCGCGTGGGCTTCGATTCAGCGTCACGCCGAGAAAATCACGCTGATCTCCGCTGAGCGGATCGCAATGGAACTGGAGGAGATCCTCACGCATCCGGGCCGCGCCGCAGGCGCGCGCCTGCTGATCGATTCCGGGCTGGCAAAGGCGATCTTTGAGGACTTTGCAGGCGATAAGGCGGAGTTTGCCGTAAAGCTGCTTGCGGAATTGCCGCCGGCTGTGGATTTCGGGCTGGCGCTGGCGTCGCTGTGGTCGGGTTTTGAAACGGCCAGGGCCATGGAGGAGTGCGAGGAACTAAAGCTGAGCCTTGCACGGCTTAAGCAGATCCGATTTTTGTTGGAGAAACGGTCCGTCCTGCTGGATGCCCAGATGCCGATTTCAAGGTTGAAGCTCTTGATGCATGAGCCGTATTTTGCGGACCTTTTGATCTTGCAGGAGGCAATTCAAAATGCGTCGGGCCTGTCTGCCGGGGCGGTGAAAACAATTCGCCGGCGGGCGCTGGAGCTCGATCCGCAGGAAGTGCATCCCAAGCCGCTGCTGGATGGGCACGAGCTGATCGCGCTGGGCGCGGTGCCCGGGCCGATGGTGGGCCATCTGGCCAGAGAGTTGTATATCGCCCAGTTGGAAGGCAGTCTCAAAACGCCCGAGCAGGCCCGCGCCTGGGTGCAGCTCTGGCTGTCTGCCCGCGCCGGTGAAGAATAGTCAAAGGCACGCACAAAAACTCTCCTTTTACCAAGGGAGGAGTTTTTAAATCAAAGCGGGCCGGACGGCTGCGCTGCCGGCCAGTTCATCGCTTTTGAGACGCCGCGGCGATGTCGGGTTTGGGCGCCGGCGGCATTTTGTCGCCCAGATAGAAGCTCGTGTGCGCCGGTTTGTTATAGGCGACGTTTTGCCATGCGATGGAAAGCCGGTATTGCGGGTCGTGCATCAGGGTATAGATGCGATGGGGCGTCGGAATGGTTGTCGTGTAAAGCCGCAGGCTTTGGCGGTCGGGGCCGGTGACCAGCAGCTCTTCTCGCCAGTCGCCGAGCAAATCGGCCACAAGCTGCGGGCGAAACCACCGCCGTCCGCTCCCTGCCGCAGTGAAGATCTGTTCTTCAACGCCTTGCTTCCAGTTCCATTTAGTGATGCTATTTCCGGCCAGCAGTTCGCGCAAGAGGTCCCCATCCCACCAAATGACAAAGTCCCTGCTTCGCGGGCACTTGCCGATGATCTGGCCCGCCGAGTCCCTCAGCATACCGCTGCCGTCCCATGCCTCAAATCCATAGCGGGTTGGATCGATGTCGGCGGCAATGCCGTCGCTGATGTCCTCACTTATGCTGTGTTTCCAAAGCACTTTGCCGGTTGCCGCCTCTCGCATGACGACGCCGGGCGTTTGAAAACGAACAGTCTCTTCTTCGTTTTCGTGAACCGTCAGGATCTCCAGGCCTGGACGGTCGGGGTACATGTCAGCCACGTGCAGGGCATCGCCGTGCCGAAATCCCGTCGAGTATAATCCTTTGCCGTTATCATCGACGACCATGGAATGATAGACGATCTCATCCTTGCCGTCGCTATCGACGTCTGCGGCAGAGATCGAATGGCCGCCCATGCCGGAATAGGGCGAGGCATCCTTAAACGGAGGATAGCTGATGCCGGAATCGAACACCCAACGGCTGGTGAGATTGCCATCCCGCCAATCCCAGGCGGCCATCACCGTACGGCCATAGACGCCCCGGCACATCACGACGCTGGGGCGTTGGCCGTCCAGGTAAGCGACGCAGGCCAGAAACCGGTCACAGCGGTTGCCATAACTGTCGTTGCCCCCGTTGCCGCCGATGCCGCCCCAGCCATCGATCGGGTCGCGCGTCGGAATGTAGTTGACGGTTTTCAGCGCTGCGCCGGTTGGGCCGTCAAAGATCGTAAAATACTCCGGACCTTCGAGGATGCGTCCGTTTCTTGAATCCCCTTCCCGCTGGGTTCGCCAGTCCTTATCTTTATCGCCGATGCTCTTGCCTGCGCCGTCGATCGTGCCGTCGGCGGTCTTGCAGGCGATCTCTGCCTTGCCGTCGCCATCGAGGTCATAGACCATGAATTGGGTGTAGTGTTCGCCCTCGCGAATGTTGATGCCCAGGTCGATCCGCCAGAGAAGCGTGCCATCCAGTTTGTAGGCGTCCAGTACGGCAGTTCCGGTAATGCCCGCGAAGGAATTATCCCTGCCTCGCGAGACCTGGTGCAGGATGATTTCATATTCGCCGTCGCCATCCAAGTCACCGACCGAGGCATCGCCGGGACGATAATTAAAGATGGGCTTAATGGGGATCTCGATGTAGTCGGCCGCCCATGCCTTGACCGGTTTTTCCGGCGGCAGCTCTTTGCCGTTCAGGACGGGTGCGATTATATAGCTGGGGCTTTCGTTGGGGTCGAGGCCCGTATCCAGGTAATTGGTGGAATCGGTGATCGGGTCTTTGTTGACCTTGCGGCGTGTGCCGTCGGAGGAAATCCTGTAAACATTGAAGGCGATGGAATCGGGTTCCGTTGCCAACAGCCGCCAACCGACATAACATTGGCCGGCCGGCTGCTGAACGGCAAGCGTGCCCCTCGCGAGATTTTCCATCTGCCGTGGCGCGCCAAGCGCCGCCGAATCAATCAAAATCGCTGCGATCAAAAAACTGAGAGCACCACTAAAGCCATTGCCGTTTCGTTTCATTGGTTTCTCCAGTTTCGGTGCCAAGTCTTTGCATTCTACAAAGAAAACCTGAGCCAAGCCAGCTTTATTGCAGCGGTCAACGATCGAGCACGCACGTTAAGGAATTTGCCGATATTTCCGCTGAGGGCTCTGGCCTAAGATAAAGTTCTGGTTCGTTGGAGATTCCAATGGGACAAAGCAGCGTACCCGAAGGTGCTCGCGAAGGTAAACAGGCGGCGCGTAACACATGGTCGCCGCCCATGTTTCTCGAACGGCCTCAAAAACTGCTGATTCGCACGCCGGCGTACAAATATGCCTTTTCAGTGCTCATGGCGGGGGCAGCGATTCTCCTGCGTTATGCCTTAGTGCCGCTGGTGGGCAGCGGTTCCCAATATCTCACCATCTATCCGATCGTAATTCTGATCGCGACGTGTGCCGGACGCTGGCCTGCCGTTGTAACCGCCGCCATCAGCAGCACGGTTTCCGTATATCTTTTCTCTGACGTGTTCTCCATGGGAAGTTTGCTGGGTCCGATAATCGTAATTCTGACGGCCTATTTGGCGGGTTCACTCCATTCAGCCCTGGACAGAAGCCGTGAAAACGAGGTTGCTTTGGCTGAAAGCGAACAGCGTTTCCGGACATTGGCCGATAATATTTCGCAGTTGGCGTGGATGGCCGATGCCCAAGGGTCTTTTTTCTGGCTGAACAAGCGCGCTTACGAATACACGGGCGCCGCATTCCAATCCATTGCGGGTTCAGCCTGGACCCAATGGGTCCACCCAAGTCAGTTGAAAGCGCTTCTGGAAAAGACCAATGAATGTCTTCGAACCGGCGACGTTTGCGATGATACGCTTTTGATCCGCGGACGCGATGGCGCTTACCGCTGGTTTCTTTGCAGGGCCATCCCCATTCAAGACGAAGCAGGCCGGGTCATTCGCTGGTTTGGCACCGCCACCGACATCCATGATCTCAAGCAGACCCAGCAAGACCTTCAGGAAAGCGAAGAAAAATTCCGCTTGCTCGCCGAGAATGCCGGCGCGATCATCGGCATCATGCAAGGTGAACGCATCATCTACGCCAACCCGTTCGCCGAAAAGGCAAGCGGCTATACGCGGGAGGAACTGTACGCGATAGACATTCCCAAACTCATACATCCTGAGTACCGGAAGGAGATGATGGAACGCGCGATGAAAAGCCAGGCAGGAGAGCCGATCGAATCCCATTATGAATTCGTCATGGTGACAAAAAGCGGTGAACAACGATGGCTCGACTTCTCACCGATCATGATTAACTATTACGGCCGGCCCGCGATTGTCGGCATTGCCATTGATATTACCGAACGCAAGTCCTATGAGGACAAACTGCAATGCTATAGAGAGCAGCTCGAAAACAAGAACAAGGAACTGGAATCAATTATCGGCATCGTTTCGCATGACCTCCGCGCGCCGCTAGTCAACATCCGGGGTTTCAGCAATGAGCTCAAAATGGACTGCCAAGCGGTTGATACGCTTCTTACGCAAGTGCCTGTCGAACAAACGCTCGAAACGCAGATTGACAAGCTGCTGCACAAGAACATTCCCGAATGCCTTCAGTACATCCAGACCAGTTCGGATGCGATGAATAACCTGGTGCGCACGCTGGTGGAGACGGCGCGTGCCGGCGTACTGCCGCTAAAACCTGAAAAGCTGAACATGAATCTCATCATTAAGAAGATCCTGGCGAGCATTGAGATGAAAGCCAAAAAAACGGGCGTGTCTTACGGGATCGAAGACTTGCCGGAGTGCTTCGCGGACAGCAAGCAAGTCGAACAGATCTTCCGAAACCTGCTGGACAATGCCATTAAGTATCTTGATCGCGCGCGTCCGGGACAAATTTGCATTGGAGGCACATTGCAGGCGGACGCGGCATTGTACTGGGTTGCCGATAACGGCATAGGGATCTCTCCTGAGCACCAGGAAAAGATCTTTGAACCTTATTATCAGCTCAAGGAAAAAGCAGCAGGGGGACTCGGCATGGGGCTTGTCACGGTCAAACGGATGGTCGAACACAACGGCGGCACGATATGGGTCATGTCCGAAAAAGGAAAAGGCACCACTTTGTACGTTAAACTGCCGGCGCGGGCGGATGAAAGCCGGTATGAACTGGAATTGGAATGAACAGGGCGGACAGACCATGGGTCGCGACTAAATTATAAGTTGTTTGACAAAATGGCCTTAAACGTGGGTTATCGGATCATGGATTTGGATTATCATCACGGAAGCGGGCTCGATGAGCTCGGGCTTGCTGTCCGCGCGAAAGGCCCATTTGTCGGTCTGACATTTGTATTCTGAGAGCCATTGTCCCAGTAACTCTTTAGTTTGCAGCCCTGTTCTGTCGGCGTTTTGAACAGGAGATCAAAAGGGCAGGAGACCGCAGGCGAGTACAGCGTGAGAGAAATATTTATGCACTTCTGGATTAGTTATCTGCTCTCCTCCTCGCCTGCTCTGATTTTTACCGAAGGCAAAAATCGGGGAAACAGGATTCGAACCTGCGGCCTCCTGGTCCCAAACCAGGCGCTCTAGCCAAGCTGAGCTATTCCCCGAACTGAGCCACAAAGAATACTCTATCGGGCAGCGGCTGTCAATGAATTAGCGGTCCAACCGGGGGGCAGGGGTGCATCAAGATTTTTAGGCAGAGTTCTTTATTGCGTATTCCCATACATCGCTATGCATAGCACACCGGATTTCCAACATGGCGGATGCTCCCTGTCGTCCCCATCGCATTCCCGGCCCTTTCATGCGGCTTTGTA